>WGFD01000176.1 GCA_015492395.1 Deltaproteobacteria bacterium
TACCCATATAGTGCCGGGGTTCATCGATTACGACTATTTTGTCTTTGAAGAGGGCAAGCTTGAAGTACCTGAGAAGAAGGGACAGATCTGGGAGAGATACATCTACGGTCTCCTTGACGGGACCTTGCGGTCCGAGGATGCCGAAGAGACGGTGTGGGAGATACCTCCCGAAGTCCTTGCCGGTTTATTGAACAGGAAAGAATCGGGTAATATCAAAGAAGAGACATACGATAAGGTGGTAACAACATATCTAAGGAGTTCATCGGAGAGGGCCTTCTCTCACACGGACGTCCAGAGGCTTATGGCCTTTATCGGCTCACTCCGTCCGGAGCTGAAAAAACAGTTCCTCTCTTCGACATCCAGAGTAGCCTCGAAAAACATCGGTGCTATGGAGAAGGCCCTGCATGAGATGCCCGTCGATGGTGTCATTGGTCTGATTAAAACGGTCAATGAGCAGATGGTGGCCATTCCTGAATCGTTCAAGAACCTCATGGATAAGTTCTCGGAGGTCTGTCAGGAGGGATTGGAAGATATCTATTACGGCGACGGCATGATCGTGGACGATATATTCCTGTCTCCGGAGCTTACGAAGCTCTTCAGCGAAGATTCATTCGAGTCTTTTGTGACGGAGGAGTATCGCAAGGACCTCCAGAAACTGATGGAATTCGATCTCTCGCGACATATAGGGGAAAAGGGAAAGGATATCAGCCTGGCCTGCAGGGACGAAGTGCTCTCACAGGACTACTGTAAACTACTCCTTGATCTCCTCTCATCCGACGTGTTGTCGGACGAGAGCCATGCGATGGTTCTGGATAGGGTTAAGGAGTTGAGCATGCTATTCATAGAGAGAGGACAATACGGGGATGCCCTGAATGTCATAAAGGTATCGGAGAAGATTCGCGATGAGGGCAGATTCCCTCAACTCACATCTTCGATGCTGGAATATTTTCATTCAGAAGAGTTCATATCCCTGCTGATGGACTCACTACATCTTATGGGAAGGTTGTTCAGGGAAGAGGCGGCCCTTCTGGTCTACAACTATGGCAAAGAGATAGTGCCTGCGCTTCTGGATACTCTGGCATATGTGGAGTCAGCGACGGTGAGGAGGTTCTTCATTACTTTAATAGTGCACTTTGGAGAGGAGGTCGTCCCGGAGGTGAGCGCGCGGCTCTTGGACAAGCGGTGGTATGTCAAAAGAAACATGCTCTTTATCCTCAACGAGTGCAGTACCGGAAAGAGGATTTCCTATGTGAGAACATGCTGCCACCATGAAGATCCCAGGGTCAGTTTCGAGGCCCTGAAGTATCTGTTCAGGACGGGGGACCGCTATGGAATTGATATCCTCAGGAGATTCCTGCATTCGGATTCACGGGAGATAGTCGAACAGTCCATTGCGCTCGCGGGCGGCTACAGGGTAAGAGAGGTGGTGCCTGATCTTGTGAAGCTGCTGAGCAAGAAATGGGTACTCGGTACCGATATACATGAGAAGACCCTTATCATAAAGGCGCTTGGCGCGATAGCCGACAGCCGTGCCCTGGAAGCATTGAAGAGACTGCTGATCGAAAAGCATATTCTGTTCAAGGGGGCAAGGGAGAGGTTGAGAGAAGAGATATACAGGACCCTGAAGAAGTATCCATATGGAGATATAGAAGAGCTCGTGGAGGCCGGCTTGAAGTCCAGAAATGATAACATCAGGAAAGAGTCTCTTATTCTGAAGGAGGGCAGGAGCGCTACATGATCGATCAAGTCAAATACTTTCTGGCGTTGTTTATGTCTGCGCTTTCAAACTGCGCGCTCTACTCTGAAGAACATGAGGCGGTGGAGACCCTGACCGGGAAGGCGCATTCCATAGTCGAACCCATCTTCGACGAATCTGAGAAGTTGGAGTTCATGATTGTAGAGGACAACCTTGTGGTCAACAAAACCCCGGTAAGGGGTCTTGGGATACATGGGGCCGGTTTCGTCAAGAGATTGAAGAGGAAGGGGCTTTCCAGGATGGATCTGCTTAAAGGGTTGACCATAACTGAGTTAAAGATGTTAATATCCGAGATAGCCGATATAGAAAAGACGCCGCACTCTTCTCCCCATATCAAGGTTGGCACAATAGATGTCAGGATAGGGGGTATTAAGATAGAGGATGGATTGGATATAGGCACAAGTGAGATGTCCGCCCTCACCAATGAGCAGGTTGAGAGGGTGAAGGAGATCTATAATACGACATCGCCTTTTAAAAGACTCAATACATCCGGACTCGAAGAGATAGTCGTTAATTTCGTCCTCGCCTTCAAAAGAGAGGCAAACATACTTAATATTCTGAGCCCTGTAAAGATATATAGTGAATTCACATATACCCACGCGACGAATGTAGCCATCCTTACCATGTTTCAGGCTGAGGCCATGGGCATAGGGGATGAATTGGTGCACGATATCGGCATTGCGGCGCTCCTGCATGATATGGGAAAACTATTCGTATCGAAGGACGTCCTAGATAAAAGGGGAAAGCTTGATGACCATGAGTGGAAAGAGATGCAGAGGCATACGCTTTACGGGGCCAGATATCTTGCCAAGATGGACGGTCTGACACCGCTCGCGCCCATCCTCGCCTTTGAACACCACATGAAGTACGATGGCAGCGGCTATCCGGCGACGAGTAACAGCGACAGAAGACAGCATATCTGCAGTCAGATGGTGACAATAGCCGACTTATTCGATGCGTTGAGGAGTAAGAGGCCCTACAAGAAATCGTGGGAGATAAAAGAGATCCTATCCCTCATGAAGAAGAATGGAGGCAGTGAGTTCAACCCGTTTCTTGTGGACAATTTTTCCAAAATGCTCTTACTGGCGCTCTCACAGAAGAAACTTTCATAGAGAAGGTATACGGGGGGTTTGAAGCCGGTCACTCCATAATCTCCAGGGGATCTTCAATTACAGCGGCCTTGCCGCAAACCTCTACAGGTTTTCAATAACATTCTTTAGTTTTATCTGTACTTGGGCCGCAATCTCTTTCAGGTCGGGGTTCTGGACGGCCATCATCGAAGCTGCGGGGTCTATAGCGGATACCTCGACCTGTTCGCCCTCCTTTTCCTGCACTATGACGTTGCAGGGCAGCATGGTCCCAATCTTGTCTTCCTTCTGTAGCGCCTCATAGGCGAACTTGGGATTGCAGGCCCCCAATATCCTGTAGTTGTAAAAGTCCGTGTCGAGTTTTGTCTTCAATGTCTTCTTTACATCTATATCGGTGAGTACACCGAATCCCTCATTCTTCAACGCCTCCGTCACTTTAGAGATAGCCTCTTCAAAGGTGGTCTCCAATCTCTTGCTGAAGTAGTATGACATTTAAAGTCCTCCGTTTTGCTTTTTTTGTACCGGCGAAACTTCAATACCCACGCCTGTAAAGGTATACCAGGTTAATAACAGAATAGGAAGAAAGTCAAGAGAAAATTGTTGTTCCAAACCCCGTCATGACATGATTTAAAGCCGCATACTACGGGCTTGGCTTATATCCGCGCAACTGCCTACGAACCCCGCCGGGAACCCGGGGTTACTCGCGAAGTGTATGTGAACGTAGCTGGCAAGGGTATTCTTGTACAGGTAACCCTCCTCTTTACGTGGATCTCCTCCGGTGCCTGTGACCGAGTAGCTGCATTTGACCTTCTCCGGGAGGGTGATCTCCGAGTAGTGGAACTCATGTCCTCTCATCCTATGCCCTTTGCCGAGGAATGGACATTCCCTGTTTACTATCACCTCCCTGTACCCCAGGAATCTCCTCCTGGGCAGCATTGTCGATGTCCATGGGAAGATGCGGGTCAGCTCAAAGGCCTTTCCATCGAGGTCTCTCAGCTCCATGCCCAGATACATGAGGCCGCCGCATTCCGCGTATATCGGGATTCCCCTTTCGGCGGCCGTCCTGATCTCCGTCAGCAGGCGCCTGTTTGACGAGAGGGTTTCTGCGTAAAGTTCGGGATAGCCTCCGCCGAGGTATATCCCGGCCGTGCCTTCGGGCAGTTCCCCGTCCGAGAGCGGACTGAAATAGACCAGATCTGCACCCAGTTCCTCCAGCATATCCAGGTTTTCCCTGTAGTAGAAGCAGAAGGCGTTGTCATAGGCGACGGCGATGACCGGCCGGCCGGAATGGGCTGGCCGGTCCGGCGGAGTGGTATAGCACTCATCTCCACCTACGGCACCGCCGCAAGCTAGTACACCGTCGAGATCCACATATCTCTCCATCAGTTCAACCAGCCCTTTGATCCTGCTGTTTTCCGTTTCATCCTCACCGGGCGGCGCCATCACGAGGCCAAGGTGCCTTTCGGGCATAGTGATGTCTTCATCCCATGGCAGGTATCCCAACACCCGCGCGTTGCAACTGTTCTCTACAGCCCCCTTCAATATCCTGTAGTGCGCCGTACTGCCGACCCTGTTGAATATTACGCCCGCAATCCGCACTTCAGGGTCAAACCGTTCAAAGCCGTGAATGAGGGCCGCCGCACTGTGGGCCATGCCCTTGGCGTCTATGACGAGTATGACCGGGAGGACCAGTATCTTGGCAAGGTGGGCGGTGCTCCCCTCTCCGTCACCTCCGCCCTTTCCGTCGAAGAGCCCCATTACGCCCTCAATAATACCTGCATCGGCTCCGCGCATCGCCCTTGCAAACGACCCTTTGACTCCGTTCGTCCCCATCATCCATGTATCCAGGTTGTAAGAGGGCCTGCCACAGACCGCTTGGTGGTGGCTGGGATCGATGTAGTCCGGCCCCGCCTTGAAGGGTTGCACGGTCATTCCTCTCTTTCGGAGGGCAGCCATAAGACCCAGGGTTGCAGTAGTCTTGCCTGTGGAGCTTGAGATGCCGGCGGTTATAAAGGCGACGGGCTGTGTCACGGCGGATGCTTTTCCTCGCGTGTTGAGAATGGGGCTGTTTCCGGCAATCAAAATGAAGCGGAATACTTTGTCTGATATCCCCTTGAAGTTATTAACCGGTCCTTGTTCCTGATAGTCTGACTGTTGCCGATGATTACTATAGAGAGCATATTGATCTCCTCATCCGGGAGACCGGCAAGGTCTGTCACTGTAACGGACTGGCCTTCCCTGAAGGCATTGGTCACAATACCCACCGGTGTTTCACAGGGTCTGTAGCGCTTGACGATCTCATGCGCCTTGACCAGCTGCTCTATCCTCTTTTTACTCCTGGGGTTATAGATGGCAATCACGAAATCACCCTCTGCGGCGGAACAGATCCTCTTTTCTATGACTTCCCATGGCGTGAGGAGATCGCTCAGGCTGATGACGGCAAAGTCGTTCATGAGCGGCGCACCCAGTAGGGAAGCGGCGGCATTGACCGATGTGATACCGGGAACTATCTCCACATCGACTCCATCGTCCTTGTTCAACTCAAGTACCAGACCGGCCATACCGTAAACACCGGGGTCCCCACTACTGACGACGGAGACGACTCTCCCGGCCCTTGCCAGATCCAGGGCCTTCTTGACGCGGTCAACCTCTTCCGTCATCCCTGAGGCTAAGACTTCCTTGCCGGCGATCAATGGAGAGATGAGATCGATATACCGCTTGTACCCCACAACGGCGGCGGATTTCCGAAGCGCCTCCCTGGCGGCCGGTGTCAAGTGATTGAGACCCCCGGGACCGGTGCCTACTGCAAAAATCTTTCCTCTGCTATAGCTATCGTCGTGTTTCCTATCTTCGTCTTTGGCAATACTATATGACACCTGAAACCTCCCAACATGGCGCACGGTTCCGCGACCGAATAGATACCTAATGCCTTATTTACAAGTTCCGATTTATCGAAGTTGTCCTCTACCGCCTTGATTAACGCCGTGGGGATAAACTTGAGAGGGACCTTCAGACGTTCGGAGAGGCCGAGGAGACCCTCTTCATTTCTTTTGGCTTCAACACTTGCAATGAGTCTGACGTCGCTCAGTTTGCGATTGATGCGCTTCAGTCCCTCCTCCAATGTCTTCTCCAGGGTATCGGTGGAGATGCCGCGGCGGCACCCCATTCCCGCAATGAGCGTCTTGATCGCTTCGGAACCGGTCGTGACAACAAAGTCACCCTGGCATATAAGGGCGACACTTTCGGCAAGCCTGTTGGCTCCGCCCTCATGGCCTGACAGGGCGCTTATCGCATATCTCCCCATCTCATCGACGACGACTACGGCCGGATCTTCGTGTTTATTGTCTATGTGGTTCCTGATAATGCGGTTGACGATACCAAGGGCCATGATGAATATGAAAGAGTCGTACTTCTTCCAGATACGGCCGATCAATTCCGTAGTGCTTGTATGGTACACGTTAACCCTGGCACTTGCTCCGGCCATGATCCCATCGGGCACGTACAGGTCGCAGTCCAGGCCTTCCTGCAGTCTTCCGGCCACGGCCAGTCCATGGACGGTGATGGCGATGGCTGCGGTATTCACTTGCCCCTCCTGTGCATGTGCGTAAAGCCCTTGTCGTAGAGGAGTGAAGTGACTCCGCCTTTCGACAAGACCTCGCCTACAAGTATCAATGCTGTCTTCTTGATACCCGTGCCTTCCATTCTTCCCAGGATATCCTCCAGAGTTCCTCTGATGATCCGCTCACCCGGCAGGCTCACCTTGTAGGCTATGACTATGGGTGTGGAAGGGTGGTAAGAGGTCTTCAGGATCTCGACAATCTCCTTAAGCTTGGATATAGAGAGAAAGAGAACCAGTGTCGGTCTTGTCTTGACGATCTCTCTCAGATCTTCCTTCTCCGGCATTGGCGTCCTTCCCTCCATGCGGGTGAGGGTAATGGTCTGGCAGACCCTGGGGAGCGTGAGTTCCTGGCACAGGCCCGCGGCCGCGGCCTGGAATGAACTTACACCTGGTATCACCTCGTAGGCAATCCCCAGTTTATCGAGGATACCCGCCTGTTCATTGATGGCCCCGTAGATGCTTGGATCACCTGAATGGATGCGGGCAACGTTTATATCCCTTTCCTTCGCCGAGCGGAAGATCTCCTTCATTTCTTCCAGGTTCAGGCCGGCGGAGTTATGGATCTCCCCGGCGTTGATCCCGTACCTGAGTATCTCTTCGCTGACGAGGGAACCCGCGTAGATGATAATCCCGGCCTTTTCGATAGTCTCCTTGCCCTTAATGGTTATCAGCTTTGGGTCCCCGGGCCCCGCTCCTATAAAGTATACCCTCATCTCCGTCTGCTCCTCACAATGATTGTGGAGAGGTATCCCTCCATGTCCGATACCGCAAAGGGTTCAATCTTTCCGTCGATCACCATTTCCCCCTCCATTCCAATGCGGCTGCCAAAGACGGTGTCCTCGAGCAGGTTCATATCACCGAGCAAGGCAATAACTTCCCGGAGTTTCTTTGCCACCTTCATAATTACGACAGTGTCGTTTTGCAGGATGATCTCTCTCAGGTCCGACAAATCTTCCGGCACCGGGCATATACAAATCCTCTCGTTTTTTTCCGCCAGGGAATAGTTCAACCTTGCCGAGACCGCACTGTAGGCCGGTATGCCGGGGATGGTTTCGACCATGAGGTCAGGTGCCACTTCTTTTAATGCGTCCAGCAGGTAGATGTAGGTGCTGTAGAGGTTGGGGTCGCCTATGGTCAGGTATGCCACCTCCTTTTCCATGTTGATCTCTTTACAGATGCGTTCCGCGGCATTCCGGTATCTTTTCCGGAGTTCCACGGCATTTTTTGTCATGGGAAATTCCAGCTCAACAAACTCCTTTCCTTCTTCAAGCATCTTTTCAACGATCTCTCTGGCCAGGCTGTCACTCTTTTCCTTGGCCTTGGGGGCAAAGATCACCTCCGCCTTCTTAAGCGCGTTAAGACCCTTGACGGTGATGAGTTCGGGATCTCCAGGCCCGACTCCGACGCCGTAAAACTTACGCATTATCCTTCCTCACTACGAGGATGCTCAACCGGTCCTTAGGGATGGGATCGACGTCGTCGATGGAGATCGTTGAGAGGAACTCGTTTGGCATGGAGAGGTTCGAGGCCAGATAAAATGTGTAGCTGGATGTGTCAAGCCCTTCGATCTTTTCTTTTATCGATCTTAGATCGTGCCTTGGATCTAAGAGGAGTATAAACCTGTCGTTGCCTTTAAAGATCTTCTCTACCTCTCCGCCGTCCGTTCCATGTATGCTGAAGAGTCTGTAGTCCTTCCAACTCTCCTTTAAGCGGCAAAAGGCGTACTGAAATGAGCTGACCCCTGGGATCACCTCGCATTTCCCTCCGCCGAACCGATTCATGGCCGACTCTCCGAAACTGTGGAAGAGTGGATCTCCTGAGACAAGAAGAACCACCTTCTTATCCTTACCCAGCGCCTCGACCTTATCCAGCACGGCCTTGAAGTTGCCTTTCAGCAATAAGAGCTCGGCGTTACGATCCTTTGCGAAGCCTTCCAGCAACCGCCTCGATCCCGCTATTACATCGGCCTCTTTCAGGGCCCTTTCCCCCCTGACGGTAATCAGGTCGGGGGCGCCGGGACCGCAGCCTATTATGGTTATCCTTCCGCCCATCTGTATCCTGTCTCCGAAGAGGCGATCAGTTCCCGGTCCATATTGAAGAGGAGTGTCGGGATCGGCCTCTCGGTCTTCAGGTATCCCTTCACCCTCTCTTCTATGGCTTCCGCAAGCCCGTTCAGCAACTCTCCCAATCCGTGTTCCCGCAGAATCCCGGTCATTCCCTCCACCGTGGTGGAGTCGTTTAATTCTCCGAGGATGGCTGTATCCAGGCTGTCCCTCATAAACCCGATTACCGCTGTATTAGCCGGAGGCGACTTCGAATAGTGGGTCTGAAAGTGACCTGACAGCACCTTGGCCAGCTTCCCTGGATGGCCCGCGAGCACGATATCGACACCTGTCTTGGCCGCGCTCTTCAGTGTAAATCCCAGGTGATCGCCGGATTGGATTATCCGCTCCTCACTGATCCTCCCTCCGAATAGATCCATCATAGCTCTCTCGCTGATATTTCCGGGTGTGATGATCAACTCCTTGGCACCGTTTTCCCCGTTGAACTTTATCTGTTGCAGGATGGTCCGCTTGAAGGAGGCAAGGGACTTGGGCCTCATGATGCCTGTAGTTCCTATGATAGATATACCGCCTATAATGCCGAGCCTGGAATTGGTTGTCGCGGCGGCTATCTCCTCGCCCTTCGGCGCCGATATTAGCACATTGACCCCCCCGGATGTAAGTTCCCTTACGGCATAAGAGATCATCCTGCGGGGCACCGGATTGATGGCAGCTTCACCGACTGGAAGCTGCAGCCCTCTCTTTGTGATCCTGCCTATCCCATTGCCGCCGTCGATGCGGATCAGTCCGTCGTCCCTTTGGGATACCTCGGCGTATATATCCATATTATGGGTAACGTCCGCCTCTTCGACGGATCTCTTGATGACGCCGCAGATAACCGAACCATCCTTCTCTTCGATGGAGCTTAGCGGGATCCTGACATTCTCGCATCCTGGAAGCATGAGTTCCACCTCCTTCGGTGTCCCTTTACCGACCAATACCGTAAGCGCCCCCTTGGCGGCGGCGGCGGCGTATGTGCCGGTTGTGTAGCCGAACCGTTCCGTCATGACTCTATCCCGCGCCGTGCGCCTTCAGGTAGCCATCCTTAACCGCTTGACCGCAAAGAGTTTCGCTATGACGGGGGTATTCTCGTATCTCTTCAGTGTTCTTACGGCAAAATATGTCACAAGCGGTTCACATACGACGACCGCCAAGTATGAGCTCGCAAAGGTCAGCCAGGCCGAGAATGGTGTCTCAACATCCCCGATCAGGAGCCAGAAGCCGACCATCAATGTGGCGCCTGAATAGTACATTGCATTGAGCTTGATGATGGCGGACCACGACACTCTCTTGTTGAGGGATCCGTCAAAGAGGTGTCTGCCCGCGGCGTAGTGAACGGTTATCAGTGGTACGATCAACGACAGGGAGTTCACTGCCAGATGAGGCAGATCTATTGGATCAAAGAGCAGTCCCTGCAGCAACAGTCCTGCGGAGAACCCAAACAGAGTGGGGATAAAACCGAGAGTCAGGTATATAGCCGTCGCACCGATAAAGTGGAGCTCCGACGGTCCTACACGCATGTGGAAACTCTGCATGAATATAGAAAAGAAGACGGCCGCCAGCAGGACCTTGATTATGTCATAAGGCCTCTTTATCAACTCTTTTACGTAAAGCGCCGATACTCCGACAGCCGTTACATTTGCAAGCGCCACCTTGGCCGGTGCTACAAATCCAGGTTCAATATGCATGATATTACCTCCTTCTTAATATAGTGTTGTGCCTTCTTATTCGACGGCTTTTTACGAATCCATATTGTTCGGCCTCCAGCCGGGAGGGATACTCCTGCGTATAGCGCCCGGCACTTTCAAACCAAGATGAGGGGCTGCTTTTTCCTGTATTGGAGATGCCAAAGCAAGGAAAGGGTTCCAAATGCAAAGAATACGCGCATATATCCACTCGTTGCCCATTCTCATATATCACTTATCCATAAACTCGGTCTTTATCAGGGCATTTACGATCGCCGCCGCTACGGTACTTCCCCCTTTGTGCCCACGGTTGGTTATATATGGCACATCCGTGAGTGTCGTCAGGTACCTTTTTGCCTCCTTGGCGTTCACGAAACCGACGGGGATGCCGACTATCAGCGCGGGCCTTACGCCGTCCTCTTTTACCATATCGACCAGCGTGATCAACGCCGTCGGGGCATTGCCTATGGCGACTATATTGCCGTCCAGTTTGTGTCCCAGGGATTTTATGGCGGCCGAGGCCTTCGTCGTTCCTTCTCTTTCGGCCCTGCTGACGACCTCCGGCTCATTCAGGACACATGCCACATTGTGGCCGAACCTCTTGTTTATACCCGCTTGCACCATGGTGACATCAGTGTATACGGCCTTCTTTTCGTTAAGCGCCTTGAGTCCCTCGGAAACGGCCCTTTCATGGAATACCATGTTACCCAAGAAGTCGAAGTCTCCCGTGGTATGGATCACCCTCTTTATGACCGGTCTCTGTTCGGCCTTAATATCACACCTCTCCAGCCAGCTCTCGATTATCTCCATACTTCTGTTTTCTATATCCGCCGGCTCTACCGGTTTTGATTCAAGGGAGTCCATAACCTCGTCATAGAGCATCTCCTGCACCATATCAAAGATGCGCGGATGCATCCCGACCGGCTCAAGCATACGGACATTTACCGCCGTTCCTGTTCCGTCGATGGTCTTTTCTATGATCTCAGGGACATCCTTCGAGTAGTGCACCCCTTTGAAGAGAAAAAATGGGAAGACGATAAGCTCGTTTATACCTCCGTCCACCAGAAGTTTCACGCTCTCCTCTATAGAGGGGGAGGCGGACTCCATGAAGGCCGGCTTGAAGATATCCGCCTGAAAGTAGTTCCTGAGCCTTCTGACCAGTTCGAACACCCTGTTGTTCGCCTCTGTCTTCCTGCTTCCATGGGCTATGACGATAAAACCCTTCCTGGACATCTCAGTTGACTATGACTCCTTCTACGGGGTTCCGAAGATGGATATGCCGCCTTTCCATCCCTGCGATCCTGTATATGGCATCCATGTCGAGGCTTTCCATCACCAGTTGAGCAAGCCTCCTGTAGCCCTCTTCCTTGATTCCATTATGATCGATTGCCCCGGCCGCGGGAATACGCCTTGTTTTGCGGCTTTCTCCCTTTATCCTTTCGATAAAGGCCCTTCTGAAGGGGCCGTCATCGAATATGCCGTGTATGTAGGTTCCCCAAACCATGCCGTTCCGTGAAGAAGCGCCGTCGTCGGCCCTCGTTTTGTTCCCGTCCCTGGACGTTACCGTGAAGAGGGGGGCGGTCTTTGAGCCCAGAGAGGTCTTCCCCATATGTATCTCATAGCCGCTGAGGGTGCCCGAATAGGCGAATACGCCTCTGGCTGTCATAGCGGCTTCGATTTGGTGAGTAGACTTTGCCTTGTCCATGACGGTTTCGACGTCCAGGTATCCCAAACCCTCCGCGTAGCCGCCCCTTTCGACCCCATAAGGGTCGGATATCTTCTTGCCGAGCATCTGGTAGCCGCCACATATCCCTATAAGAGTTCCTCCATTCCTTACATGTGTCTCAATCTCCTCCGTATACCCCATGTCCCTGAGATAGGCGAGGTCGGCAAGGGTATTCTTGGTGCCGGGGATGATAATTACGTCCGCGCTTCCTATGCTTTCACCATGCATCACATAACGCAGATCTACGCCCTCTTCCAGAGAGAGAGGGTCGAAGTCGGTAAAGTTGGATATGTGCGGGAGCCGTATAACGGCTATATTGACCTCTTTGTCGTTGGCGTCTTTCCTCCGGTTTTTGTCTCCGAGGCTCATACTATCCTCATCCTGGATGTAGATCCCGCTGAAATACGGCACGATACCTATGACCGGCAGACCGGTTCTCTCCTCCAGGTACTCGATGCCGGGCCTCAATATCGAGATGTCTCCCCGGAACTTATTTATTATGAAGCCGTTAACCCTGTTCCGGTCTCTTTCGTCGAGCAACTCCATTGTGCCCACCAGTGAGGCGAATACTCCTCCCCTGTCTATGTCACCCACCAAGATGACCGGCGCCTTGGCCATATGCGCCGTTCCCATATTTGCTATATCGTTCTCCCTCAGGTTTATCTCCGCGGGGGAGCCGGCGCCTTCTATGACCACAAGGCCGTGTCTGGCGGCGAGCCTCCTGTAGCTCTCCTCCACATACTCCATCGCCTCTTCTTTGAATCGGTGGTACTCCGCCGCGGAGAGATTGCCGTGCACCTTTCCCTGGATTATCAACTGTGAGCAGGTATCGCTGTTCGGCTTTAGAAGTATCGGATTCATGTCCGAGTCGGGTTTAAGCCCGGCCGCCTCCGCCTGTACGGCCTGAGACCTTCCCATTTCCCTCCCATCCTCCGTCACGAAGGAGTTCAATGCCATATTCTGGGCCTTGAACGGCGCTACATCTATACCGCTGTCCCTGAATATGCGGCATAATGCCGCAACCAGTATAGACTTACCCACGTGGGAGCTTGTCCCCTGAATCATTATGGATCTGGCCATCGTCAGCGCCCCGGTGGATAGTGTCAATTGAAGTATGTCATCCGGAAGATGGACGATTCATCGGAAACGTTTGCGCGGCCGCATGAAAGGAGGTGGGATGAAAAAAAGATGTTTGCCATGACAGACCTCCCGCGAGATATATTCGGATGGACCGGTCTTCCGGCTCAGGGCAGCCTACTCACCCGCCTTCCCGCCATAGTATAACACCGGCAGTGGCATACAGGATTTTCGTTCCCTTTACGGCTGCGGGGCAGCGGGGGCATTTCACCCCTCTTCCACATATCCATCCGTGTCGCCAGACCCTTATAACAGAATGGACGCTTGCAGTCAAGGATGAAGGGGAGGTTGTACGGTCCGCTAAGGCCGGTATAGTTCCACCGGAAGACCCTCGATCCGTGTCAGGTCCTCATAAACCGCTCAAGCCTCCTGAACGCGTCCTTCTTTTCACTGTTTCCCAACTTCGCCTGGTTTAGCGCGTCGTGGAGGAAGTGGATCGATCCGTCGTAGGCATTCCTATCCACAGGGTATGGGAAACCGTCCTTACCGCCGTGGGTGAAACTGAAGAGGACCGGGTCGTCAAGGGGCTGCTCTACGCCATAGACAAGCTCGGAAATGAGGCTAAGTGCCCTGATCGTCTTTGGACCCACTCCCGCATTCCCAGGAGCCTTTCGAAGTCTTCGGGTCTTCTCTCGTATGTGGTCAGGAATGTCTTGAAGAGTCTGTCAGGGTTTATGTCCTTGACTGTTATGTGGTGTCTTCTGGGCAGGTTCAGGGTTTTAAGCCTCTTCAGATCCTTTATGAGAGTCTCCGGCCTTTCCCAGGATATCTGGGTTGAAGTGGTCCTTGCCTCTCCACCCTCTTTTGCCACCAGATTAAGGGCCACGCCTTTGGAGTCGCAGCAAACCGCACTGTGCGGTTCGGAGACGAAGTCGCCGCTCCCGTCCTTTGGGCCCAGGCCGTCTCCCAGCCAGTGGTAGCGCCGGGCGTACCGGTTGCTGTCGTTCATTCCCTGTTGAACTACGGCCCACTTGCCTCTCTTCGTGAAGAAGAAGGAGTGGTGGTACAACTGATAACCGTCCTGGAGCGCTGCTGAATCCACCTTGGCGGAGAGCCTGCTTGCATAGACGAGGTTCTCCGGCGATACCGATATGGATCCGCCTGCCGATACGATCTCGGAGGGGGTCTTCCGCGATCGTCCACCCTTCCCGCCCGCGGCAAAGAGGCCCAGGTCCCTTTCAAGCCCCTTGATGCCTTCCTTGATCGCACCGTAGACAGTCGTCGTGACGCCGCTGGAGTGCCAGTCGAAACCAAGGACACACCCGAAGGCCTGGAACCAGTAGGGGTCGGCAAGTCTCGTCAGCACCATATCCGGGCCGAAGTCCCTGACGATGGTAGTAACTATCTCCCTGGCCAGGAGTACCATCCTGTCAAAGAGCCATCGCGGGGCCTTTCCTCCATGCAGCGGCAGGTTCGCTACGCCGGTACGCATAAGAGACAACCTCCGGTATGGGTTAATCCGGTGCCATTCCCATCTTGCGGAATCCGTCTATCATGGCATCTACTATCTTGGCATAGTAAGAACGGTCCGCTACCTGCCACTGTCCGCAATCGGGGCACTCCAGGGAAGGGGCCACTA
>WGFD01000177.1 GCA_015492395.1 Deltaproteobacteria bacterium
ATCCTGACCTCCCTGAGCGCATCCTGGATATTCTTCTCGGATAAGGTGCCGTGCCCCTTGAGCTTTTTAAAGACGCCATTTAGTTTGTCACCTAAGCCTTCAAACATGTCCCACCATCGAAATTTTACTCTACTTAAGAGTGGAATAATACCTAAATACAGCCAGTATTGTCAAGTTTTTTCGCTCTTTCGGCCCCTATTCCACCCCCCATAACAACAACTTATGAGTATAGATTATTACTCTTCTTTTTGCAATAATGCAGCGATGCTCCAAAGGTTCTTTTTGTGACAATAGTGGTAAAAAGGAGGTGCAGCAAAGACGTGAAGAACGCGATGGAAAAGCAAAGCGACAAAACCGTATCTCCCATGGGATACAAACGGTTATCACTCCGTAGCATATATGAATTGCACCCCTTTGAAGAGAGCGGTACGATAGCTCTGAGTGAATCCGGCATACTTCAACACCACTCCTGCAGCTTAGTAAAGATGATATGCTCAGACCCACCAAGCCGTATATTTTGCACCATATTGATCTTTAGTGTATAATCCATGAGATGCAAACCTACATAGGGGGTAATTATATATAAGATGAAACGTCCAACTCTGCTAACCGACTACGATATACACCTCTTCAGGGAGGGAAACCACTTCAAACTCTATGAAAAGCTGGGTTCTCATCCAATGAAGATAGAAGGTACACAAGGAACATACTTCGCCGTATGGGCACCAAACGCAGCGCAGGTCTCGGTCATAGGCGACTTTAATAGCTGGGACAAGGGGTCACACCCATTGGAGCCAAGAGAAGACGGTTCCGGGATCTGGGAAGGATTCATACCGGATGTCGGTCATGGCATGGTTTACAAGTACCATATAGCATCCAGACACCATGGCTCCGGGGCAGACAAGACGGATCCGTTCGCCATGTACTGTGAGGTATCACCGAAGACCGCCTCCATAATATGGGATCTCAGTTACAAATGGCAAGACTGTGAATGGATGGAAAAGAGGGACGATCACAATGGGCTGAGCGCGCCCTGCTCCATATACGAAGTGCACCTCGGCTCCTGGAGGCGTGTGCCGGAAGAGGGAAACCGGTTCCTCACATACAGAGAGATGGCCCATCAACTCGCCGATTACGTAAAGGAGATGGGCTTCACCCACATAGAGTTTCTACCCGTCATGGAACATCCGTTCTACGGTTCATGGGGATATCAGACCACGGGATACTTCGCGCCTTCCAGCCGGTACGGAATGCCGCAGGACTTCATGTACCTCGTAGACCACCTCCACCAAAACGGCATCGGCGTAATCCTCGACTGGGTGCCTTCCCACTTTCCGGGAGATGAACATGGTCTGGCCTACTTCGATGGCACGCACCTCTACGAACATGCCGATCCAAGCAAGGGGTTCCATCCGGACTGGAAGAGCTACATCTTTAACTATGGCAGATATGAAGTCAGGAACTTCCTCATCAGCAGCGCCATTTTCTGGCTGGATAAGTACCACATTGACGGGCTTAGGGTGGACGCAGTGGCATCCATGCTCTACCTGGACTACGGAAGGCAGGATGGAGAGTGGATACCCAACGAGTACGGAGGCAATGAGAATATAGAGGCCATAGACTTTCTCAAGAGGCTCAACGAGGCCGCATACGGAACATTCCATGGTGTCCAGACCATTGCGGAGGAATCCACGGCATGGCCGATGGTATCCAAGCCTACATATATAGGCGGACTCGGCTTTGGTATGAAGTGGAATATGGGCTGGATGCACGATACGCTAAGGTATTTCGCTAAGGATCCTGTCTACAGGAAGCACCACCACGACCAGCTAACCTTCAGCATCTGGTACAGCTTTTCGGAAAACTTCCTGCTTCCCCTCTCCCATGACGAGGTCGTGCATGGGAAGGGATCCCTTGTGGGCAAGATGCCCGGGGACGAATGGCAGAGATTTGCCAACCTGAGACTTCTCTTCGGGTACATGTACGGACATCCCGGAAAGAAACTGCTCTTCATGGGAGGAGAGTTCGGTCAATGCAGGGAGTGGGCGCACGACGAGAGCCTGGAATGGCATGTCCTGCAGTATGACCTGCATCGTGGTGTGAGTAATCTGGTCAAGGACCTCAACCATCTCTACCGGAAAGAACCAGCGCTGCACGAACTGGACTTCTCCGCCGAAGGATTCGAATGGATAGACTTCCACGACTGGGAGGAGAGCACTTTGAGCTTCATAAGAAAGGGGTGTAATCCTAACGATACAGTCCTCGTAGTCTGCAACTTCACACCTCTTCCGAGGTACAACTACCGCATAGGGGTGCCAAATGGCGGTTTCTGGAGAGAGGCATTGAACAGCGATGCAGTATATTACGGGGGAAGCGGCCACGGCAACTTCGGAGGGTGTGAGGCATCGTATCTCCCGTCCCACGGAAGGGACTATTCCCTCTCTCTCACACTACCTCCCCTCGGCATACTCTTCTTCACGAATAAAGGCAAATAGTTCTGGGGATCTATGCCGCTCCAGGGCATTAAGACAGATGCAGCCCCCCCTTATCGTACAGGCTTAGGATACGGAGCGCGACGACAGAGGTTTTCCAATTAGATGGTTTCATATTCACCATATATCTTGTATAATAGACCCGGATACTGCTTGTGTGCCCAGTGGCGCATAGCGGGCTTGTCAGGTCCATATGCAGAGCGCCATAACTGTATCACCTAGAAGCAGGAGCGTCTGAATGAACCGTTTTCTCTGTATACATGCGCACTTTTACCAGCCACCAAGAGAGAATCCGTGGCTTGAAGACATCGAACTCCAGGACTCGGCCTACCCATACCACGACTGGAATGAACGCATTACGGCGCAGTGTTACGGGCCCAACACCGCATCACGGATCCTCGACCGTGATAAGAGGATAATAGAGATAGTCAACAACTATGCAAGGATCAGCTTCGACTTCGGTCCGACCCTGCTGTCATGGCTGGAAAAGCACGCACCCGACGTGTACAGGCTTGTCCTTGAAGCGGACCGTAATGGACAAAAGCTCTTCTCCGGCCACGGCCCGGCCATGGCGCAGGCCTATAACCATATGATCATGCCACTTGCAAACAGGCGGGACAAGCGGACACAGGTAGTATGGGGGATAAAGGACTTTGAGTCACGGTTCGGGAGGAGCCCGGAAGGCATGTGGCTCCCGGAGACCGCCGTAGATCTGGAGACACTGGATATACTGGCCTGGGCCGGGATAAAGTTCACTATCCTGGCACCGCACCAGGGGAAAAGGATACGAAGGATCGGAAGGGATGAGTGGGAAGATGTAGGCGGCGGAAGAATAGATCCAAAGATACCGTACCTCTGCAAACTCCCTTCGGGAAGGGCGATTAGCCTCTTCTTTTACGATGGCCCTCCCTCGCAAGAGGTGGCGTTTGCAGGACTGCTAAATAACGGAGAGGTATTCGCCCAAAGACTTCTAGGCCTCTTTGATGAAAACGGCAGGCATAACCAGTTGGCGCACATCGCCACGGACGGCGAAACCTATGGGCACCACCACAGATACGGGGATATGTCGCTGGCCTTTGCATGCCACCATATCGAATCGAACGGTCTGGCAAAGATGGCGGTATACGGCGAGTACCTGGAGATGTTTCCCCCTGAATTCGAGGTTGAAGTAATAGAAAACACCTCCTGGAGCTGCGCCCACGGTGTCGAAAGATGGCGCAGTGATTGCGGCTGCAACAGCGGCATGTCCCAGGGATGGAACCAGAAATGGAGAAGACCCCTGAGAGAGGCAATGGACCGGCTAAGGGATGGCATGGCCACACTGTACGAAAGAGAGGCCTCCACATATCTGAACGATCCATGGGAGACAAGGGATGAATATATCGACGTCATACTCGACAGGTCGGTGGAGAACATAAAGCAATTTTTATCAAGGCACGCATCCAGAGACCTATCTGAGAGAGAGGAGATAAAGATTTTGAAGCTGCTTGAGATGCAGCGTAACGCCATGCTCATGTACACCAGTTGTGGATGGTTCTTCGACGACATCTCCGGCATAGAGACCGTCCAGATCATGCAGTATGCAGGACGGGCCATCCAACTGGCCGGAGAGGTCGGTGATACGGACCTGGAGCCAACATTCATCAAGATCATTGAAACGGCGCCCAGTAATGTACAGGAATATGAAAACGGGAAAAATGTATATGATATATTCGTAAAACCCTCTATCGTGGATCTCCCCAGAGTGGCTGCACACTACGCCTTATCCTCCCTCTTTGATGGATATCCGGAATCGGCGGATATATACTGCTACACAGCCACCAGTGAAATTTACGACCGGTTGGAGGCGGGAAAACTCAAACTCGCCATAGGGAAGGTACATCTCCGGTCAAAAGTGACGTGGGAAGAGGGCACCATGAGCTTTGCGGCCCTTCACCTGGGAGACCACAACCTCAGCGGCTGTGTGCGCAAGGTCAAAGGTGACGGCGCCTTCCAGTCAATGCATGATGAACTGGAAGACGCATTCATGAAGAGCGAGATGCTGGAGGTGGTGCGTTTAATGGACAAACACTTCCACCACCATAACTATTCTCTATGGCACCTGTTCAGGGATGAACAGAGGAAGATCATGGAGCAGCTGCTGGAGACTACCATGCAGGAAATAGACACATCCTTCCGGCAGATCTATGAACACCACTATCCTATCATATACGCAATGAACAAGATGCGCATACCACTGCCAAAGGCCCTCGCCTCTACGGTTGAGTTTACACTCAACACGGAACTCCGCAAGTTGCTGGAGGAGGGTGAACTGAATCAAACCCGTCTCCACAGACTTATATCGGATATAAGCAGATGGTCATTCGAATTGGACAAGGTCACTCTTAGCTTCGTGGCAAACAGGCGGATAAATAAACTGATCGACTCCTTTTCAAATGAACCGGATGACCTTACACTGCTTAAGGATCTGGAGACATTACTGAGAATGCTTGACCCATTGCCCCTGGGCCTGAACCTCTGGAATGCGCAGAATATCTACTTCTCCATCGGGAAGGCACTTTGCCGGGTTAAGGGGGAAAAGGCGGATGAGGGAGACGAAGATGCAAAGGAGTGGCTAAGGCTATTCGACAGTCTTGGGCGCCATATGCAAGTCAGGATAACATAAGAGCCGTAATCTTTCGACCTTTTACAGAAGATGGGCGATATTGAACGGTGGCAGAACCGCCACGTGTATAGCGTACTATGCCGCGAATCCGGATGAGAGGGGGTACAGTGTGGAAGACTTATCAAGCATCACCTTAACAGATATACTGAATGTCGCAAATAAGGCGGGAGAAACGATCAAAGAGGTCTACGATTCGGACTTTTCCATAGAACATAAAGAGGACAGATCACCTTTGACCCTCGCTGACACCAAGTCCAATGAGATTATAATGGACGGGTTAAAGCGCCTCTATCCCCGGATACCGGTCTTAAGCGAAGAAGGAAGAGACATCCCGTACACGGAGAGGAAGGAGTGGAAACACTTCTGGCTCGTAGACCCCCTTGACGGAACAAAGGAGTTCATAAACAGAAACGGGGAATTCACGGTGAACATAGCATTGATACATAATGGAAGACCTGTCCTCGGTGTTATACTCATACCTGTCATCAATGTATTCTATTTTTCAAAGAACGGCACAGAATCATACAGACTATCAGACAACAATACTAATTTGGGAGATGCCGACGACAAGCGGATATTAGAGATATCAGAGCGACTGCCTCTCGCCGGCACGCCCCCGCGGCCGTTTACCGTCGTGGCCAGCCGCTCCCACATGTCCGGAGAAACGGAGGAGTTCATAAGCAGACTACGTAAAAAACACGGCAAGATAGATATAGTCTCTTCGGGGAGCTCCATCAAGCTGTGTATGGTGGCGGAAGGAATAGCCGACCTGTATCCTAGATTCGGCCCTACGATGGAGTGGGATACGGCGGCAGGCCACGCCATAGTAAAAGGGGCAGGGGGCGAGGTAACGGACACAGAAACCGGAGAACCCCTGACATACAATAAAGAAGACCTATTGAACCCATGGTTCATCGTCAAGGGAAAGAGCTAATAACCGCTCTTATCCTGTCAACCGTTTGTCCGCTGCACCCCTTCTCGACAGCATTGAGCATACCCAGGGGGTGAACATAAAAAGAACCGTTCCTTGCATGTTCAAAGCTCCACATGAAACCCAACGCCGGCATCCTCCGTGGTGCGGACGGCCCAGCTTTAAAAGTTTTCATCACTGCCGATATATATACGGCACAACCTCTTTAAGGA
>WGFD01000178.1 GCA_015492395.1 Deltaproteobacteria bacterium
TCCAATAACAGACCCATAGCATCGTCCAAGATAGCCCTCAGACTTTCCAGTTCGCCATTTACCGCAATTCTCAGGGCCTGAAAGACCTTTGTCGCAGGATGGACCCCCCTTTTGTGAAATCTCCGGGGGATCGCAGATGAGACCACCTCCGCAAGCTCGCTTGTGCGTTCGATGGGCGCAACCCTTCTCTTATCGACGATTGCCCTGGAGATCCTCGCAGCCCACCTCTCCTCTCCGTACCTTCTGAATATATCTCTCAACGCACTCTCCGAAAGACCATTGACAAAATCGCAGGACATTTCGTTTCTTTCCTGCTCCATTCTCATATCGAGAGGTCCGTCGTGGTAGATACTAAACCCCCTTTCAGGTGTATCCAAGTGGTGTGATGACACCCCGAGGTCCAGAAGAATGCCGTCTACACAGGTGACACCAAGACTTCTTAATACACCCTTCGCATTAGAGAAGTTCTCCTTTACTATTGTCACGCGGTCCTTATAAGAGGTCAGCCGCCTTATCGAGTAGTCTACGGCATCTCTGTCACAGTCCAAGCCTATCACCCTTCCATCCGGGGCGCTTGCATCCAATATCTCCAATGCATGGCCGCCGCCGCCGAGGGTTCCGTCTAAGTACACGCCACCGGGCCGGCACCCGAGGTATCTAACAACCTCACGGCGCATGACTGGAAGATGATAGAAGGCCTCATAGTCCCATTCGTTCAAGCATGCTCCCGATCTCCTCAGGCGACGACTCCTTCTCTGCGACCTCCCATCTGGGCTTTGCCCATATTTCAAGTTGCTTATACGCACCTATCAGGACTACCTCCTTGGAAAGCTCGGCATAATCTCTGAGGATCTGTGGAATAATTACCCTTCCCAGCCTATCTATGGCACAATCGTTGGCACTGGAGTAGAAGAATCTCAAAAAGCTACGCGTATCCTTATGGAACTCGGGAAGCTGAGCCACCTTCTCCTCGAGCTTCCTCCATTCCGCATATGGGTAGGCTATGAGACATCCATCGTAGGTAGTAACTACGAGCCGGTCATCGTAGTGTTCCCTCAGAACATCCCTGAACCTCGATGGTATACTTAACCTCCCCTTCCCATCTATGGTATGCTCGTATCTGCCTCTGAACAACTTGTCTGCACCCTCCGAGGCTTATATCGGCAACCTCATACCATTCTTTACCACTATTTACAACTTTATACCACCACACGCTAACTATATTGAGAGACAGGGGCTTTGTCAAGATAAATATAAAAGAAATGAACAACAAGCCGGCATTATGGACATAATCCCACATTGCCTATGTTGAAGCCTTCTGCGAAACGCACAGGATGGTAGCCGAATATGACGAACTCATATCCGTATCGAAAGGGGCGTTGTATAAGACAGGCCAAGTATGTCCGTAGATGTACTCCCTCATGGAGCCGTCAAACGCAAAGGACCTCAGACCATACGCACTTGCCTTTCTGTGATGTTACCCGGTTGAACATGCCCAGCGGGTGTATTCCACACGGATTGCTGTTGGGGTTAGCAAACAAATACAGGAAAAAACCGTCATTATGTGAGGTCCCTGCAGCTACTGCAGTGGCCCCGATGGAGCAGTCATGGCAGGCAAAGGGAGGGGAGGTGGATTATGCGGACTATCATACCTGAAATCATACACAGCGTCACAACTGTGCATACCTGCGTTGCCCCTCGGTTCGTAGCGCCTTGGCCTGCTTTATTCCGGCACTTCAGTATGCGCATATATTCGCGACATAGTGTATAGCACAAGGCTCGCCAAGGGTGCATAAGCCGGATCCTGTGAGTCGGCCTTCCACTGTGCGGCAAGCCCGACCGACGGCCATTCATCTGGCTCCAATGTTGCCATTGGAGTCTAGCGGCCTACCCGTTCCGCTTTCCGGAGGAACCGGAAAAAGGGCGGGCCACCCTAAAACGGAACCTATTTGGCCTTGCTCCGGAAGGGGGTTGTCTAGCTTCTCCGGTCACCCGGAGAACCGGTGGGCTCTTACCCCGCCTTTTCACCCTTACCTTGCCGAGTCCGGCAAGGCGGTCTCTTTTCTGTGACCCTGTCCCTATCCCGGCTTAAGACCGGGACGGTCGCCGTTAGCGACCTTCCTGCCCTATGGAGTCCGGACTTTCCTCCCCCGCCATGAGCGGGAGCGGCCGTCTACAGCCCTTGGCGAGATCATAAACGGCACTCGAGCTTCCTATACCAAAGAAAGCTCCAAAAGTAAGGAGTGTATAGTCATACATACATTCGCCATGCGTCTTGAAGACCCCTGCAGCAAGCTGCAGGCCTGCCTGTCAATCTTGGCAGGCAGGTCAATTTGGCGGACAGGTTACCTTTTGCTCGCGATGCATGTTCAAGATCTTTCATCTATAGCCATATTGGCGAGCTTATCCGCTTCCTTGTTATATTTTCTTTCTACATGTATAATATCATGGCTGCTGAAGTCATTCAACAGTCCGACGGCTTCGGCAAATAATGGCCTCAATCCTTCGTTTCTTACGGCGTACTCCCCGTTTATCTGACGCACCACCAACTCGGAGTCGGAGAAGACCCTAACCTTGCCGCACCTCATACCCTTTGCCGCCTTCAAGGCAATGATGAGGGCCCTGTATTCGGCCATATTGTTGGTGGTAATACCGAGGTACTTTTTAAGCCTTTTTAAAACCCTTCCATCTTCGTCCTTGATTATTACGCCTGCGCCCGCTTCACCCGGGTTACCTCTGGAAGCACCGTCTATATTGATGATCAAGGAGCCGCCACCAGGTTCGGCCAGGCCGTCAAAGTAGATCTTCGCCTCCATCAATATCTCTTTAGCATCATCTATCGAGATGCCCGAAGACTCCACGGCTTCATTTAAGTCAAGTGTCCTGGAAAGAACCTCCAGGAACCTGCCTTTAAGCTTATATTCCACTAATTCTGTTTTACCCGTCTAGATATTTTGTGGTTTGCTCTTGAAATAGAGGATGCGATGGCAATGGGGGCACGATATGACTTCATCAGGATTGCATTGTATCTGGATATAGAGTTGTGGTCTTATATTCATATGGCAGCCCTGACATATACCATCTTTGACCGCCACAATGCCCAAACCCTGTCTCTTAGACCTTATCAATTCATATTGTCTTAACAAGCCAGGAGACAGGTCAGTCGCCGCTTTGCTCCTCCGCAGCTTATGTTCCTCAAGGAGCCTATCCAGTTCATCAAATCTGACTTCCATCTCGGCATCCAAGGATTCAATCTCTTCCCTCTTTTCACTGGACTTTTGCGTTATGATCTCCAAGAGTTCATCCTTGGCGTTAATTATGTCCGTCACCCTTGCTATCTCTTTATTTATCTCCACCTTCTTCTTCTTGGCGGTGTTTGTCTCCTTCTCGGCAGCCTTATACTGCTTTTCGTTCTTTATCACCCTCAGACGCTCTTCGTTCTTACTGATCTTTTCATCGCACCTCAACGCATCATCTTCCAAGGCCGCTTTTTTCTTCTCGAATTCACCTCTCTCAAGGAGCAGCGATTCCATCTCCGCTTCCAGCTTCTTGGCTTCCTCGATTAACTTCTCCTTTCTTGCCGGAAATTCCGTCCTCTCTTTATTTATCCTCCCGATAGCAATATCAATCTCTTGTATCTCTTCCAAAAGGCAAAGCTGTGTTTGCAAAGATCCGTCCACTCCTTTTTCAAGATAGTTGGATTGCACATATGGTGGGCCCACCTGGACTCGAACCAGGGACCGACCGGTTATGAGCCGGTGGCTCTTCCAACTGAGCTATGGGCCCAACCCGTAATTTAAGATTCTTACACAACGTGGTGCCTATGTCAAGGACAAACAGTTGGTTCTCTGCAGCAGGCTTCGGGAGACATACTCGCAACGCATCTCCAAGCTTTTGCGTTGCAATGCCACTAAAATACTGCTATAAGTTAAGAATAGTGTGGCATTGCTTGACGGCACCGGATTATTCCATGGCAGTTGCTCATTACAATATCAGTCCCGCGGATGCTAATGTATCTCGCAGATCCCTTGCAGCAAGCTACTGCAGCATACTCGCCATGCATTTTCAATGTCTGCCGGTAAAGTGGCGGGTGGCTGCTTCACTCGCTTTTAACTTAACAAAGAGGAGGTATATAACATGTTTTTCGGAATAGGTGCAGGAACTATACTCCTTGTCGTCATAGGAATAATGATACTAATATCGGCCATAAAGATCCTGCCGGAATACGAACGGGGTGTGGTGTTCTTTCTTGGAAAGTACCAGAGCGTCAAGGGGCCGGGGCTATTCCTCATCATACCGGGTATACAAAAGATGGTTAAGGTAAGCCTCCGTACGGTCACCCTGGATGTGCCTCCACAGGAACTGATTACCAGGGACAATGTCTCGGTAAGCCTGAATGCGGTGGTCTACTTCAGGGTAATGTCTCCGGACAAGGCCGTAATAGCCGTAGAAAACTACATGTACGCGACAAGCCAGTTGGCGCAGACAACGTTAAGGAGTGTATGCGGGCAGGCGGAACTGGATGACCTCCTCTCAGAGAGGGAAAAACTCAACAAGAAGGTTCAAGAAATACTGGATAGACAAACCGACCCGTGGGGGGTAAAGGTCGTCCTCGTCGAAATAAAGGCCATCGACCTCCCCGAAGAGATGAAGAGAGCCATGGCCAAGCAGGCGGAAGCGGAAAGGGAGAAGAGGGCTAAGATCATTCACGCAGAGGGTGAGTACGGCGCCGCCCAGAAGGTCTACGAGGCCGCGGAACTACTGAGCCGGAACCCGACATCCCTTCAACTTCGCTACTTGCAGACACTAACGGAGATAGCCGCAGAAAAAAACTCAACCATTATGTTTCCACTCCCCATCGACTTAATAGAGATGTTCATGAAGCCAAAAAACGCTTCACGGCCGGATACCGATAAGCAAGATTAGGTTCTATCCATCATAAGTGGGTCATTCGCTGAAATGAAAAGGTTTTTATTGTTTGCCGCTCTTATCCTTTCCTTCCCTCTTGCCTCGACTCTGGATGCGTCTACGATACACTATCTCACTGTTGAGGGGATCATCAATCCCGTTACAGCCGAATTCATCACGAATGCAATAGAAGACTCGCAAAGCGGCGGAAGTGAGCTGGTGGTCATCCAGCTCGACACTCCGGGGGGGCTTGATCTTTCCATGAGGGATATAGTGAAGTCCATATTAAACTCGAACGTGCCCGTAGTAGTTTACGTCGCACCCTCCGGTTCCAGGGCGGCCTCAGCAGGGGTCTTTATTGCATACGCAGCACATATAGCCGCCATGGCACCGGGCACCAATATAGGGTCGGCCCACCCGGTCGCCATTGGTGGTAAAAAGATGGACGAAACGATGGCGAAAAAGGTTGAAAATGACGCCGTGGCTTATCTGCAGAGTATCGCTAAACAGCGCAACAGGAACGAAGCCTGGGCGGAAGAGGCCGTAAGGGAGAGTGTCAATATAACCGCAGAGGAGGCGCTTAAAATCAACGTGGTAGATCTTGTGGCCGCAACCCGGGAAGAGCTTTTAAACGCCCTCAACGGCAGAGCTGTAGAGCTTTCAACCGGAAGGAAGCAGATCAAGACGAGCGGGGCTGTGATAAAAGATGTCAAGATGGGTGTAAGGCTTCTCATACTGAACGCCATCACAAATCCGAATATCGCTTATATATTGATGATGATAGGCCTGCTAGGGCTCTATTTCGAGCTGTCAAACCCGGGAACGATACTCCCAGGTGTGGTAGGGGCCATATCACTCGTACTGGCCTTTTATGCATTTCAGACACTAACCATAAATTATGCCGGACTCGCACTAATAGGGCTGGCCATTATATTTTTCATAGCAGAGATAAATGTATTCAGTTACGGCCTTCTCACCCTGGGTGGAGTCATCGCCCTGCTGCTTGGCTCACTTATGCTCTTCGAATCACCCCTTCCTTTCATGAAGCTGTCGCTTTGGGTCATTATGCCAACAATCCTTTTTTTCACAGCAATAGTAGTGGGAGTGATGTACCTTGCCCTCAGGATACACCGGAGACCATCCACAGCCGGAATAGGCAGTGAAGGTCTTATCGGCAAGAAAGGCCGGGCTGAGACTGACATATCACGGGAAGGAAAGGTCTACATCGAAGGGGAGTACTGGGATGCATGGAGCGACGAAGAGATCGATGCCGGCGAGCGCATAGAGATACTGGCTGTGGAAGGGCTGAAGATCAAGGTCAAGAAGACTGACTGACGTAATCCTGCTCGTATACGGTATTTCCTTCTCTCATCATCCTGTAAAAGGCATCGAATATCTCAGGGTCCCAACATCCCCTCTTAACCTCGTTGTTCATCACTTCCAGGGCGACCTGCCTAGGCATGCCACGCCTGTATGGGCGCATCGTTGTAAGGGCATCATAGACATCGACAATGGATATCACCTTGGCCCCCATGCATATCTCATCGCCCCTCAATCCATCCGGATAACCGCTGCCGTCGTACCGTTCATGGTGATTACGGATAATAGGCAGGAGAGGCTTGGCAAAGCGGAGTGGGGCGCATATGCTTTCGCCGACAACTGGATGCTCCTTTATATGTTCGTACTCCCTTCCATCAAGGATACCTGGTTTGTGTAATATGCCTTTATCCGTGGCTATCTTGCCGATATCATGCAGTATCCCGGCATCCCTTATCTGCTTTTCCTCTTCATATGGAAGCTTAAGGAAGGCTGCCAGCCTTCCGGAAAGATCGGAAACCCTCTGTGAATGACCGTGTGTGTAGGGGTCGTTGAAGTCCAGTGCTATGGCCAAGCTGAAGAGGACGTTCTGAGCGCTCTCCAGGTCCTTCATTAGTCCCCTTATCCTTATAAGAGACTTGACCCTGGCAAGGAGTTCAGGCTTATGAAATGGTTTGGTGATGAAGTCATCTGCCCCAGATTCTATGCCCTTCACCCTGTCTTCAAGGCTGTTCAAGGCCGTAAGCATTATAACCGGAATAAGCCTCGTCGACTCTTCGCCCTTTATCCTCCTGCAAACCTCATAGCCATCCATGCCCGGCATCATCACATCGAGCAGGATGACATGAGGGTCTATACGATCTATAAGCGCTAAAGCGTCTTCGCCACTATATGCCTTGCATATCACATATCCGCCGGCGCTTAGAACAGCTTCAAGCAGTTCCACGTTCTGGGGATTGTCATCAACAACCAGTATTTTAGAGGCTCCATTGTCCATAGTCTTGTCGTCGATGCATGTATTTCCTAGATGTTACCCTATGGCCGCAGACGGAAGAAGGATGATATCGTATCTATCGTTCTTGAATGAGTTGAAATCGGGAAACTTCTCAAATATCCATCCCTTTGCCAATCCGCCTTTGTCCTTTTTGAGAACTACAAGGATCGCAGGGTTGATGGGATCGTTCGTCTTGGAACCGATGTAAGTATCGTATATAACATAGTGAGGAACAAGCGCTTCTATCTTAATGGTAATGCCTTTATCTTTTAACTTGGTCTCGTCACCGACCTTAAGCGTAAACTCTTCACCCTTACCCGACTCTTTGTCCAGAAGCCTTATCTTGGCAGAAGCCCACTTCACCTTCACTTCATCGGAGAGTTTGACCTCCTTGGCCGTGTCGGTATCCGGATGTCTCTTGCTTACATCATCAGGGGTGACAACAGCGGTCGTTCCCTTGTCACCATCCATATTGCCATCGGACAGAGGTGGATGCCCCTCCGGCAAGGCGCCTTCTTTTACAGGATCCGTGGTCTTTTCAACTTTAACAGCCTTAATATCTTCTTCCCTCCCCCCATCACACGACACCAGGCCGAACATGAATAGGGCAACGGTGAAACCAAGCAGTAATCTGTATGGTATAAACATATATAGCTCCTCTCTAAATTATATAACTTTCATACCACAGATGTCAAAGAGATAAAACAGACCGTCATCTGAGGACATCCTGAAACTGCTGAACGCCCTTTCTTGATCTATGACACCGGTTGCAGTTATAGAATCCCTTGGGTTGGAAAGCCACCTTCCCATGGCACCTTCCGCAGAACTCCCCCCCCCATATATCATACATGCTGAACTGGTTAGCCCCTCGCTTCGGCTTGAAGATACCGGGATGACATACCTTGCATGAGAGCCACTCGTTATGGGCCTTGTGAGGGAAGATGACATTTGCCATAAGGTCGTCATTGATAATAAACAAGATATCACCCTCGAAGGATGGTTCCTCCTCGGCCTCCCCGCTCAACGAACCTTTAGGCTTTATCAGGCCGGCGGCAATGGCCGCCGCCCAGTCCGGCCATCCGTATCTATCCTTCGGAAACCTTTCCAAAGCAAGAGGCAGGGAGGTCGGTGGCGAAGGCGAAATCCAGGGGTCAAAAAGCAGACCATCAGTATCCTCCCCCACATGCAATCTCTCCTTTACCTTCTCCTGGAAATCCGCCTCTTTCCTGGCCTCGTCGGCCTTCATAAGATCGAGGGCCCTCTTTGAGTCGAAGGAGAGCGTGTTTTCCGGATAAAAAGGGATGGTATTGACGCCGGGGTTATCACTGACCGTTTCCACATCCTGCACTCGAGGCGTACAACCGATGCCAAACAGTACAATAAGAAGATAGAATACTATCCTTTTGCATATGGGGGTAAATGTCATCCCGTATTATTCTTCTTTGATGTATATCTGTATCCTGTTGGCATCAGCCACGTAAAGCCTCATATTCCCGTCTATATACAGGTAGGAAGGGTAGTTAAGCTCTCCTTCTTTCGGGCCGGACCTGGATATGGCAAACTGCTTCTTCCCCTTTCTGTCGAATACGAATACCTTGCCTTTATGCCTGTCGAGTACATAAACAAGGCCGCTCCCGTCCGGAGCCACGCTTACCGGAAAATCGAACAACTCCGCTCCACCGAACCTGGTCATAAGATCGCCGTTCTTGTTCAGGATGGCGACCTCCCTCGCGACTGTATCTACAGTGTATATATTTCCCTCGGCATCAACCTTCACGTCCCGGAAGCTATGGCCGTTTCTCTCCGGACCCTTAATGCCCACCTCCCGGATAAATTCCCCGGACACTCCAGCAACTATAACCCGGCCATTGAGTCTGTCGGTCATATAGAGGCGGTCGTCTCCATCTATAGCGATGCTGCCTGGAATGAAATCAGCCTCACCGCCAGGTATATTCTTAAATACTAACGGCTCAACAACCCTATTGGCGACATCGATCAGTACTATCTTCCCTGTTTGGCCGTTGATTACATAGAAGCGGCCGCCACTGTCCTTTACAAGTCCTAACGGCAGTTCAATTCCATCCAGTGAAAGCTCCGACAGGTAGCCGAAGTCCTTATCAAAAGAGATTAATCTGTTATTTCCGGTATCAGCGACATAGAGTCTCTCCTTCTTTTCATCAAAGAAGATCCCCGACGGGAGCTTGATGGATCCCATGATATCATTGTCGACTATGACAGTATGCAAGCTTACACCACCGCTTATTGCAGAAGCAGACACAACACATTGGACTGCAAGCATAAATGCAAGCAGGACAACTACTAATGTCCTTATCTTTCTCGGGTGCATTGGACCTCCACCACCGGGTTTACAGTTGATGACACTGAACACATAGTTCCTTATCCCTCTCATACCTTAAGATGAACTTCTCCGGGGAACCCATCGGACCGTGGCAGGTGACACAGTCCATAGCCATCTTGGAACGCGGGTCCTTCACCTCCTCGCCCACAGGATGTGTAAATGTCCCCTGGGTCTCGTGGCAGGTGCTGCAGGTATCCTTTCCCTTATTAAGGAAACTTATCTCGTCGGAGCCGTGGGAAGAGTGGCATCCGGAACATTTTTCAAGCTCAGGGTGCAGATGAGCGCTCTCAGCCACCTTCCTGGCGGTATCGCCATGGCAGGAATAACACACCCTCTCCTCCTTACCCTTCAGGAGATGATCGGTATCGGAAGCATGCGGGTTATGGCAGTTGGCACATGGATTGCCGCCACCCACCGCAAGGTGGCTGTATATCTTCATGAAGCTTTTGAGAGACTCCTTATGGCAATCCAGGCACAGCTTCTTGCCATCCAGAAGCAGTTTTGTCGATCCACTTTTGTGACAAGCGGAGCAATTCCCCTTAGCAAATGGTTTGTGGAGAGAGGCCTTGAGGATGCCCTTTCTATCCGAACTATGGGGGCTATGGCAGCTTTGGCAGTCGCTCTTCGTTACGTTGTAACCCTTATGAGCGCCGGTGAAGCCTTTGCCCTTGCCATCATGACAGGTCGTGCATATATTTTTCAGATCCTTTATCAGCAGGCCATGTCGCGTCGAGGTATGCGATGTATGGCACGTCATGCACTTGCCACCGCCGACCTCTGGATGAACATACCTTTTGTCAGTTATATCCTCTTTCTTGTGGCAACTGAAGCAGACTTCTTCCTTGTCCTTTACCAGCAGAACGTCATAGTTTGAGGCGTGAGGATCATGGCAGATAAGGCATCCACCCTCTTCGACAGGCCTGTGTACCACTGATCCTGAGAATCCGTCATCTTTATCATGACACCTGTAACAGAGTGTCTCTGGCGAGTCGTTTAGAAGTCCTCCATACCTCGATGTGTGGGGGTTGTGGCACTCTATGCATGCACCGTCATTCACGGGCTTATGAAGGACGTCTTTCTTTAATAGTTTCTTCGTCTCCAAGTGACACTCGAAGCAGAGTTCGCCCGACGACTTCACCACCCTCGCATAAGCCATCCCCTCCGGGAAGGAGTAGCCGGCGACAAGAGAGGTGATCAGCAAATATAATATTATTAATCTGTTGGAATCGACTCTTATCATACTGTAATCCTACCTGTCTTTATGGCATTCAACACAGTCGCCACTCTCAAACGGCGAGTGCATGACATCGTACAGCATCCTCTTATCAGCAGAGACATGCGGCTCATGGCATCCGCCGCAGTCGACTCCTTTAGTGGGTATATTACCGTGGGCGCTGCCAAAGCCATCCTGACTTTGATCATGGCAGTTATTGCAGAGTTTATCACCGTCCGCCACTATCAGACCCCTTTCCGCCGAGTAATGGGGTCGATGACATTCCAGGCATCCGCCGTCCGCAACAGGTTTATGTGTAAACATACCATCTTTTTTCAGGTCCGACTCGAGATCATCGTGGCAATTGAGGCACAGTCCTTTTGCCGGCCTGGCCAACATTCCGTCAATCCTCGCGCCATGTGGCCTATGACAACTTGTGCACTTGCCATCCGCTGCCGGCTTATGGCTGTACATAGATGAAAGCAGCCCGACCTTTATATCATTATGGCAGGTATAGCAGAGGTCTTCGACCTCACCCAAAAGCTGACTTGGGTTGTTGCTTGCATGGGCGTCATGGCAGCTCAGACACATTCCATCCCTGTAGACCTTATGGACATTGCCGGCGCCCAGTTCTTTCGACAAGGGAGAGTGGCATTCGAAGCACAGTTCATTGCTGCCCTTAAGCAGAAGCCCGGGCTCCTCCGCGCCGTGCGGATTATGACAAGCGCTGCATACACCGCCCCTCACCTTTGGATGCTTTGTTACCTTGTTAAAGCCTTTCTTCTCCTTGGTGTGACAACTGTAGCACACTTCCCCTTCCTGTCCGGAAAGGATGGATTTATAGTCCGAAGCATGTGGGTCATGGCAGACGAGGCAGTTGTCATCCTTGATTGGGGCATGGGCGACCTTGTATACATAATCCTTGCCCGCATGGCACTGGTAACATAGAGAAGCGCCGCTCTTCCTCAGGATGCCCCCTTCCTTGGATGAATGGGGGTCATGACAACCGGTGCAACTTCGCTCACTACCCTCCTTTATGGCCGAGTGCAGGTATCTCTTACTGTATTTATCCTTCTCATCCACGTGACAGCTGTAACAGAGCTCCCTTTCCGAACTCCTGAGCTCATTTTCATAATCGGAGGTGTGCGGGTTATGGCAAGCCAGACACTTTCCCTCCTGCACCGGCGAATGGGTATGGATATCTTCAAACTTGCCCTCCTCCGACGCATGGCAGGAATAACAGAGCCTTTCGGGATCCATCTTTATCTCAAGTTCCCGTTCGCTGCCCGGTGCATAATGGCAATCCTGACATCTATTCTCGCTGAAGGGCCTGTGATTAAATTGCCTCTTTAGTCCATTATCCGCGGAAGAGTGTGGCGTGTGGCAGGAAAGGCAGTCCACGCCCTCGACGCGATACCCTCTATGGCTCTTTGTAATAGCGCTGGACCTCTCATCATGACAGTTGCCGCACAGCTTATTCCCGTCCGCCAGGAGAAGTGGATTAGTGTTGGACGAGTGTGGATCGTGGCATTGGTTGCATCCTTTAGACACCGCTTCATGTACGATCTTCCGCTTAAAGGTTTCATCGGAATGACATGAAAAGCACAGCTCATCCCCCGGTTTCCTGGTCAGTGCCTCGAATTTGGATGAATGAGGGTCATGGCACTCCAGACATTGCCCATCCTCTATGGGCTTGTGTAGAGACTCCTTCTCATGCCTTTCCGCATAGTCCTTATGGCATGAATAACATAACTGCGAGTCATATGCCTTCAGGTAGAGCGCACCGATCAAGCCATGAGGTTGATGGCAACCTTCGCAGTTCTTTTCGGCTACCGGTGCGTGCACCTTCTCTTCCTTGTATTCAGAGTACTCATTTTCATGGCAATCGATACACTCCCTTCTCGCCATCGTAGTCTGCTGAACACAGCCGGCCAGATATAAGATCACCCCTATCAGAAAAAAGAAAGCTGCTCGCTTCATCGGCACATAATCCTCCTCATTGGCCCACTATCCTTTTAAGCTCTCTCTCATTTATATCAACCGGAACAGTGCTCCTCAACCTTGAAAGATACTCCCCAAGTTTCTTTTCGTATATCTCCTTCCCCAATATCATGTATATGTCTCTCTTGACCGTGTCCAGATCCTTATACTTCCCTTCCTTCTTGGCCAATACCCTGAATATGGAATAACCGGCCTGTGTTTTAAACGGACCTATGGTATCGCCCGTTTTAGCATTCGCCACAGCGTCCTTGATCTCCTTGCCGATAAGATCCAGCGTAATCCATCCAATCGTTCCGCCCCTTCTCTTCGAAGGATCCAATGACAATTCTCCTGCCAGATAAGAAAAATCAGCTCCTCCTCTGATCTCATCGAGGATATCCTGTGCTTCATCATACTCTTTTAAGGTTATAACTTTGAGCTCAGCCGTGTCAGATTCCTTATACTTATCCCTGTTCTCCTCATAATACCTGGTGATATCGGCATCATCCACTCTTACTAAAGGAGCGACTATCTTCCTCTTGAATGAATCCGCCAGGAAATCATCCCTTTTTTCCGCCATCCTTTCCTTCAAGGCCTCTTCATCTTTATATCCCCGGGACAATGCCTCTTGATCCAGGACCTTGTACAGTATAAGTCTTTCGATAATAGCAGAGGCGGCCTCATCTGTCTTGTCGGTCACCTTAAACCACTCCCTTGCGAACTCAATCCCTCTCACCGGCTCGCCATTCACAGTTATAAGCACATCGAAGTGCCTGTTCTTGCCGTGATCCGTATCATGAGTGACCTTACCGGTATTCTTCAGGTATTCGAGCAGATCCTCGTCGATCTCCACAACCGCTTTTTCTTTCAAGGAGTTAAAATACTCCTCTTCTCTCTTTCTTACCTTTTCCTCAAGAAGGATGTTCCTTATCTCTCCACGCTCCCTGGTCGTAAGCGTCTTCCCTTCCGCGCCATTCCCGGTGCCGGAGCTGTCTGCATCACCCCTATCCTGTTGCTCCCTCAACCTCTCCTTGGTATAGTAATCCTCTATATCCTCATCTGTGACCACCACCTTATTGAGGATCTCTTCCTGCCTGAGCCTGGGCAGGATATAGTTCAAGAGGGTGCTCTTGTAGAAGCTCTCGAAGTCACGTGACTCGTCGAGACCCAGCCTCTCTGCTTCGAGTACTATCAGCTTCCTCTCTATCAGCTCATCAAGATACTTTCTGTAGTTGGCGGCTTCAAAGGAACTCCCCTCGCTAAGCGCTTTGCCCACCCTGTTGCTCGTGTGGAGCTTCCTTATCTCCTCCCGGAACTCTTCCGAGGTGATCTTCTCGTCACCAATCTTCGCTAAGTAGTCCTTCTCCCTGCCGAACCATCCGGCCTCGGTAGCAAACGGATAGAGCAGGACGATCAGCAGACTAGTCATCAGAAGAGGCAGTTTACCGTGATTCAATAGATCGCTCATCTTAACCGGCCATCACTCAATAGTCCTTATCATCTCCCCGATCACCTTCCGTGTAAGCGTTATTATTGATCTTACCTCGCCAGAATCAAATACTACAACATAATCGTTGCCTTTACCAGCATTTTGTGCCGACCATATAATCCTTCCGCTCTTAGTGTCCAGCATCCTGGCACTGATGGATATGGATGGCAATGGATCCAGTCCCCCCTTGATACCGTCATCAAACTCCTCCACCACCCCAACTATTATCGCATCGATGCCGAACCTTCTCCCGAGCAACCTGATCTTTTCCAGCTCCATCTCACCGATAGTCCTGATCCTCTCATGAATCATGAATTGTATTATGTTTCCAGGCTCTTCAACCTGAAACCTGCCGCTTCTGAAGAGTTCGGTCACAAAGACATTGGCAGCAATCTTGCCGGCTGCTCTCCGTCCGCTTATGTTATCAAAGGGAAGAACGGCAACCTTCCTGGTCTTTAAATGGCCTAACGCTTGATATACTCCAGGGACGTCCTTTGAGGCACAACCACCGACGATAAAGGCAAGCACGAGGATCTTCACAATCCATCTCATATCTTAAACTCACTAACCCCTTCCCCTATCTTCTTCACAAGCCTCCGCAGCTCTTCTTGGCTACAGTTCTTTCCCCGGGCCGTCGAAGATTCCAGCTCTTCCAGCGGCGCCTTGATATATTCTATCCGGCTGCTCAATTTCTCCAGGGTCTCGTTAAGCGCCGCCGCCAGGTCACCTACTTCATCCCCCTTCCTGAGGTTGAACCTGACCGTAAGGTCGCCATTGCCGATACGGTCTTTCAAGTCCCTCTCTATCCTATACAGTGGACCGGCAATCTTGTGTGGGAAGAAGACGGCTATCAATATAGACGCTATAACTCCGAGAACAATAGCCCCTAAGACCGCAGGCAAGAGATAGTCAAGGAAGTTCCTGGCCTGCACATGGAATTGGCGATAGCTTTCACCTATCTCCCTATTGCTGTAAAAGTAAAATATGACCGCCATAAGGCCAATGGCGACAACAGAGATGAGCATACAATTTATGAAGAGCCTGATCTGCATCTTCCTTTTAATAGAGAAGTTTATCCTACTCCTTCTATTGACATTCCTCATCAACACCCCCTTCCTTATAGCGCTTCGACATTTATTAAGAACAAATACTTATAGGAAAGGATCACTCACGTGACACTTAACACATATATTCCTGTCAAAAGCCACCCTTGCAAGATACATCCTACTACCTCCATGCGGGTCGTGGCATGTAGTACATGTCAACATCCCGCCTTCTATAGTCGGCAGATCATCCGGAGTTATGATCCCGGGCTTCCTGGCTCTTATTCCGACAGGATGTGATGCCCCCTGTCTATGACACTTTATGCATACGGTTATGGCAGTATATCTCTCTGATGGGAAGAGATGATCGGGCTTTTCCCTGTCTTTTATCTCCTCAGAAATCGTCACTCTAATCTTGGATGGCTCACTGAGAGAGACGGAAAGATAGATCCCTCCCATCTCACCCTCAGTCCTAAAAACCTTGGCATTGTATATAATTGGGGCAATCTCGATCGAATCCCGTCTGCGTGTTCTTTTTGAGAAGAATCTGGATGTGTCTATGGTCTTCCTGTCGGATCGTGCGACATTCCCTAATATGTCCTTGGAGACGGCCATGAAGTAGTACTTCTTGTCCGGCAACAAACCCGTTATGGGTATCCTGTGTTCCCTGGTATAGTGATCGTCACCCGTAATGTGGTTTTTTAAATCCGTTGTCAGACCATATTCGACCTCTGTCGTCGCCGGGGTATCTGTAAGCCAGGATACCGATGCCATCACGAATATACCTTGAGAAACCTCTTCAACCGTAACCTCTCTCAAGGCCCGAAGCGGAGTAATCTCCCCTCCGGCGACATCCACCGGTTTGATTGTCAAGACCTTCGGCTCTGACTCCCTCCCGCCCCTGTCAATTGCAACCACCTCAATCCGGTATTCACGCCCGTCCTTTAGTTCTTTCAAAGAAAAGGTTTTTTCTCTATGGAATGCGCGTGAAACAACCTTGCGTATATTCCACTTCATTCCAAGATTTGATGCGCCCAAGGAGTGACAAACCACACACCCGTCCTTTGCCACACTGTGCTGAAAGGGGCTGGCCAGCGCCTTCTTGTATACATCCTCATGACACCTCTTGCAGGATTCGGAGTCATCTCCGCCGGCCGCGGTATTTATGAAAATAAGAAAAAAAAGGGAAGTAGTGCATAGAAGATAGACGAGACGTCCCATAATATCAGAAATCCTCTATGAGCCCTCTACGTTTGCCCGTTACGGCTGCCTTCTTGGAGATATTCGTGGCAACGAGCTCTGAGTGTGTAAACACGTTGCCTGCCTCATCCTCGGCATTTATCAGTATCGATGTCTTCTTCAGGTCGAGACCTTCATCCATTTCATACTCTATCAGACTTGGAACCTCTCCTCCACCTTCAAAGACCTCTATTAGCGACCCATCTTCTTTATTGAGAAGGGAGATATCCCAGGACTTGAATCTCTCATCCTCCGGGGCCTTCAAGAGCAGAGTAAGTTTTTCGTCGGCGATATCCACATCCAATCCTATTTCGGACGCTACGTTCTTTACTTTAACACTATCGGTAAGCGTAGACACGTTGCCCGCCCTGTCCCTCACAACAAACCTGAATGTATAATAACCATCCTCTACCCGCCTGTTTTCATCCGTCTCTCCCCTCCATATGAGCAGTTTAGGGAGGGAGCCGAACCCCCTGTCGCTTCTTATCTTCCGCCCTTCTTCATCCATAATATCTATGGTCCACTCTTCCACCTCATCCACCATCTTGAGCTTCGGCGCAAGTGTCAGGAAGCCCTTTCTGGCAGGAGAAAAGGCCCTGGTGTTCAAGACAAGCCCGACCATCGGGGGGGTATTATCCACCATCACCTTGGATACGGCATCGAAAGAAAACGTATTCTCATCCCCATCGGAGGCTACGACTTGAATAGGGTACATGCCTTCGCCCTCAGGCGCAACAATCTTACCTTCATAACTCCAACCACCCCTCTTTTTTAATACAACCTCATTCTGTGCCAGGCGGATCTTGACCTCGCCGGGTTCATCCATGATTGGAAAGATCCTGACTTGCATAAGGACCTCTTCTCCCCCTCTGGCAACAGGCGGGAATGCCCTGACCTCCTCTATCTCGAACGGACTCAGATCGGCCTCGCTCAGGAAGAACTTCTTCGCTATGATGTCAGTCGTGCTATTCACGAGCTGCATCGCCAAGGCCCTGATATCGCTTATCCTGCCTAACCCGAAGAGGGTTATAAAGTCGCCACCGGTCAAGGACCGGCTGTCAGCCCATATTATGGAGCCGTCTATTGTGCTCACTATCCTAACACTCAGACCGGCATGGATATCTCCCATGGCGTCGTCATAGAAGAGGTTTACGCTCCCAAGGAGTATAGCATCCACATCCAGTTCCTTTCCCATCTGCCTGGCGTGCAAACGTGTTATGGCGCCTGTATATCTTATCCTCCTCTTCGCCAGGTATTCCTCTATCACCTCTTGTGGCACGAGACGCACCCATCCCTTTCGCTTAAGCTCCTTCCTTAGCAGATCTGTAAATAACTGTGAAGCCGTCGGCTCAGTCGTAAGGTTCTCAAAAGGAAGCACAGCAATACTTTTTAGTACCAGCACTCTCTTGACTTGGCCGCCCTCCGCACCGGTAACGGCAGAAGACCCGTGGGGATACAGAAGAATGGAACAAAAGGCCATAAAAAGAAGTATCCGGAACCTGTGTTTCATCTTTACACCTTCGGCTGGAGGTTAGTTCAGTGTCTTCAATGCCGTATTAACAATCCGTCTCGTAAGCTCATTCCTCTCTACACTTCCCACTCCGAGAATGCTCCTCCAGAAGTTTTCCCCCTTCCCGGTGACCCTGGCTTCCCATAGGATGATACCGGAACTCACATCAAGCATTCTTAGTGACAGCGCCAAGACCGTTCCCCCGCTATAGCCGGAGGAGTAATCATCGACACTCCCGACTATAACCGCCTGTACACCCAGCCTTTCGCCTATCATCTTTATGGTCTCCCTATCCACAGGGACAGCCCTGCCTTCCTCATAACCCGCCTCCCTGAACACAAAACCGACAACCTTTGTCACTTCACCCTGATCCACCACATCGAACATACGCTTCGCCAGGAGAGCTATTGTCAGTGTATTTCTCACTCTTTCCGCGGCATATCTGTCATCGCTGAGGTTATTCAATGGCAATATGGCGACCTTCTTGACATACGAAAAGTTGGCCGATGGGTTTATGTACCTGATAACCTTCGCCCCCCCACACCCCAGGAGCAACACACCAACCACAAGGAGCGTTACATATTTTACGGTTTTATTATACATCTTATCCTCCTAAAGTGCAAATTCTTTATTCCATGTTTCATCTCTCATAAACGCTCTTACAGTCGCAAGATAAAAAATGAGCGGTGGTGAAGGTATTTTCTATTCTATATCGTTGTATACCTTCTTTCAACAATAATCCCCGGACCACCACCAAAGCCATTAAGATCCCCTAACATGCCTACACGCCCATTTTTATCTCGCTACCATCTAAAGAAAGACAACCTCGGTTTAACCACCCTTAACACCTTACAGACTTAAAGAGCCTCTCAGCAGCAACGTTGAATTCCTGTCGTCATCCGCATCCACTTCACTGTACCTGAATATCAACGTAAACCGCCTCAACGGCGTCCAGTTTACATTGGCGCTCCAATCGGTGCTGTCATCCGTAAGGCCGTAACTGAAGTTGGTATCTATAGTCTTGGTTATATGCCACGTGGCATAATAGTGCTGAGAGAATGCAGGCGCCACATCGTAGTTCACAGATATATAGACACTCTGGTTAGGGCTGTATATGATGGACGTGTCCAGGGTGCCGGTTGAAGACGAGATGCCGCCAGTCTTCGAATAACTCTGGATACCCCTGGTGATTATCTGCACGTTTGCCCATGGAATCATTGTAATCTGCATCCTATGGGAGGAAGAGTCCGACTCTGCATTCGTATCCAACTGTTTAGATCTACTAAACAAATTCGAGAACCTCACATCAATTCCCTCGTATATTCCCATAAAGACAGCGGCACCGACTGAGTCGCTCCTTGACTTCACCTCGCCTTCCGCCAGGGAGCTTGAGTGGCTGTATGTGAGGTTTCCATTAAGCGTGGGCAGTACTGTGGAATTCAAGGATAGGTTATACGAGTCCGTACCGGTATCCTGTCCGACATTTGTGTTTGTCCTGTTGGTGGTGTAACTCGCCGACACATTGAGATAAGAGGGTATAGCGGTCGCATCCATACTGACCCCCTGTCCCAAAGTTGTCGTATCGCTGGTCTGGGAGACGTTGAACTCACTCTCATTCTGCGCATAACTCAGGTTGTAGGAGAAGTTAAGGTTTTCGTAAGGACTGAATCCGATATTCAGACTGCCGTTAGCACTCGTAGCTATATTCTCCAGACGAGCGGTCTCTATCTCGCTGACAATCCCCTCTGCCCCCAGTTCGGCGATGTAGACATTACCACTACCGGTCACTGGGTCGCCGGCATTAACAACCTTGATGAACTTCGTCTTCACCCTTGAGAAATTGATTTCGTACCCCTTTCCTCTTCCGTTCAGCGACGTAGTGTAGCTCACGCTTGGACTGGCGGTTACCATGGACCATGTAATACCATCGCCGCTACTGTAAATTTCAAAACCGAAACTCAGGTTTTCCAACTGTAGGTTGCTGGTCGCTATATATAGAAAGAGCTTATCTACATATTCCGACTCCGCAAACTCCAATGCCAGGTTCCTGTCAGGGTCGTTGAGGTCTATTGGATTTCCGCCTGAATCCAGTGCCTGGTTACTCATGTCCTTGTCCATTAGGCTGCCAGTAACGGTGAGCACACCATCGCCAGGAGTCGAATCGATACCATAAAGTGCATTAATGGGCTCCTTTTCCCTGGAAAATTGCGTGGGCTTGGAACTTTCCGTTACAGCCTTGCTATACTTCCATCCGACACTTCCACTAAACGTCAACTTGTCCTCCCAGAATGACCTGCTGACGCTCGCATTCACACTGTGAATAGGGCTCTCCGTGGTAGTATCGTTCACTTCATCCTTGTTCCCGGTGTTATAAAAGCTGTATGTCAGCCCGACATCACTGCCCAGGACAGGGATGTCGTAAGAGGCTGTAGCACCAAGCGTAGACGACGTCGTTTTTACGATGGGTGTATCCTCGTGGTCATATGTCCTATTCAGTGTATAACTCAACGATAGGCTCGGGAATGAGGGAGGGGCAACGGATAGAGATGTGGTCCAGTAATCATTTGTGATCCAGTTGGTCTCTTCGATATCGGAGTCGATCCTGTTATAGCCGATATTGACGGTAGTATTGTAGTATGGAGGCGGGGTGAACCTCAGGTTGAACTGCGGCAAATAGTCCTCCGTCTCGCTATCGTCCACCTTGGATATCCTTATTCCCAGATCGCCGCTGAAGCCGATAGTGGAGGTAAGTATTCTGTTGAACCCAAGATTTATATAGTATCTCTGGGAGCGGTTTATACTATCACCTGAAGTTGTCGATTTCTTCTGAGTATATGAGATATCAATGTTGCCGGATATGGAAAGTGGGTATGACTTAACGGGCATCAAGGTGATAATCACAATAGCAAACAAGAGGAGGATTCTACCCTTTGTAAGCATATTTACCGCTCGAGCGCCACTATCCCGTATGGATTCTTCCCTACATACAAGACCTTCAGAATCTTCTCTGCATTGGGTTCGACAATATAGACCTTATTCGAATTATAGGCGGTGATGTAAATCCTGAATCTTTCCTCGTCCGCAACAAGGTTCAAGGGGAACCCTTCCATCGGAACTTTTCTTGTTATTGCGCCTGAATGGGTCAGGAAGATCAGCGCATTGCCAGAAGCGCTCGTCACAAACAGCCTTGTATTAAAGGCCACAATTCCTCTCTTTGGTCCATACCCAGTATTTATAGTGCGCAATACCTTGTATGTCGCCTTTGAAACAACAGATATCCTATTGGACCCCTCGTTAAAGACATATACGTTATCAGTATCCGTAAATATCCCGGCAGGACGGTCCTCCACTACCACTGTCTTGATTACCGAATCGGTTGTGGTACTGATGATTGATAGTGTGTTTGATATCTCGTTAGCCACGTAGACCGCACGCCTATCAATGTCTATCGCTATCGACGACGGTCTGAGACCGACCGGGATAGTCTTTAGAAGGCGCTTTGTGGATATGTCTATAACCGTGACATCGTTGGACCCCCTGTTAATGATGTATATCTTGCCGTACCCTGGGGCGTCGTTATCAAGGTCGGGATAGACCGCTATCTCTACAGGCTCGATACCGGAGACGAGCTGTATCTTTTCGAACACCCTGTTCTGCGATGTGTCTATAACGGATATCGTCCCCGATATGGTGTTCAGCACATATAGCCTCTCCCCTCCGTGGCTGAGCACTATCCCCTTCGGGGCATCGTCTACCGTTATGGCATCGACTACCCTCTCCAGGCTCCTGTCTATTACAGAGATATAGTTTGAACCACTGTTGGCGACATAGATTAGCAGACGGCTGGGGGATGGACTCTCCGGCCCCACTACCAGGGAAGGCTTAAAGAAGACACCCTTCTCCACAGATTCATCAGGATCCCAAGCAATTGATATGATTATACTTTCTCCCTTTTCAATGGCAATCCCCATTGGAAAGATGAGTTCACCATCCGATGGCAAAACAAGGTCAATGCCTCTCGTAGTTGCCTTCGTTATCTTAAATCTCACAGCTTTATATTTGCGGGCGTCCAACAGCGCTTCAGCAAGAAAGATCTGTCCTTTTACCAGCGACTTCGAGGATATCTCCATCGGCGATCCCAGCACAGCCATCCAAGTGCCGTCGTCATCCTGGATATCCAGGGAGTGCAGGGTAAACCGTATATCCGGTGGAGCGGGTGAAGTGGCGTGCATGTAGAAGAGGAAGCGTGCCTTGAAGTGGGGTCTCAAATCTATCTTATTTTGACGAGGTCCAGTGCAGGACAGAGCTAAAAACAACAGCATAACTGCACATAACTTAAGAATCTTCAATGTCACACCCCGCAAGTCAGCGGTACGCAAAAACACCTCAAAGAGAGGAGATCCGCACCCGTTGAGACATTAATCGACCAAATGTGCCTACCAAAAACTAAGGAAAAAGAGTTTCGTACTTATAACACATTATCCCAATTACATCAATAGCTTTTTAACTGAAGTTCCCCCAATTTTCAAGGGGGTGATTCTGTAAAGAGCACAAACTGTGCTTGTGCATTATCCGGCCGTGACTGGATGTATATCCTGCCGGGATGTCTCTGGAATATGCTC
>WGFD01000179.1 GCA_015492395.1 Deltaproteobacteria bacterium
ATATCATACCGATCGAATAGAGGGCATTCTCCACATGCGGAAGTTCCGGATACCTCTCCACGACGGCAATGTACTCTTCCAGTGCCCTGTCCGCTTCTCCAAGGTTCCTGGCATAAACGGTGCCCCTTTCCAAGTGGGCCTCGGCCCTAATTGCCGCAATCTCCGACAGGTCAACAGCGATCTGGAAGACCTCGAGGGCATCCATGTAACGGCCGCTGTCAGCAAGGTAATGCCCATAATTTATATTCCACCTTGCCAGTATGACCGGGAGTCTGCCCGCGTCCCGCCACTCAACGTGCCTGTCCATGTCTGTAAGGACAAGCAACTGTTCTCTCGCATCCGCCAGGGGTGAATCCGGCTCTACTGTAACCGGTTCAATAGGGACATGTCCTCTTGTATTCTCCGTCATCCTGCCCGGCGTGAGCAACACCCCATCGCCATCCCCTCCACTCACATTCACCTCACCAGTGTTGCCGAAGAAGATATTCGCCTTGCCCCGGTTCATAACCATGAAATCTGTGCCCTTCACTCCGGCAACGCCTGTAGGTGTCCTGACCTTTACCCTGCTCCTACCCGAAAACCCGGCGACAGACGCCCTCAACTTACCGGTAACAAGTGAAATCGTAGCATTGCGTCTTCCGGCCGTCAGGAGAAAAACCGTTATTTCAAGTTCGGTCCCGTCGCCAAGAGAAAGAGTCGTGCCGTCTTTCAGTCGTATCTCCGCTCTTCCGTCTTTGCCTGTCCTCAGCCTGTCGCCCTCCATCAGCTCCCGCCCCATACATGCACCGGCCCAACCCTTTCCGGCTTTCGGCCTGTATTCACATCTCCCAGTGCTCTTTAGAACGGTTCCGACAGGAGATGCGATGACCGGGGCGGCCACGGCAAGTAGGACTGCGGTTACCGCTATGAAATACCGGGGGATATTGCGAAACGGCATAACATAGATGGTCGTTCTCATTCCATATCCCACTCAACCTCCGCCTTACCAAGGACGCCCGTAATTATAAGCTTAAAAGAAGAGATATCTTCGAGGAGGGCAGTATCGCTGTCAGCGGTATACTTCGGGAAAGAAACTATATAGCCATAACTCCACGGGGTCATAAAAGGATAGAATCCTCTTATAACCGGATCTTTTTCATCAAGCCGCCTTATTTTCAGAGGAGCAGTCCGCTCTCCTCTATCGTTCTCCAGGTAGATCCTCCAGACGGATCTCTCCTTTTCGAGATCGTTCCACTTCACATTGGGGGTGGACACGGCCAAAAAGAACTCTTCAGTCTCTTCGTATCGTGCCCTCTCGTCCGCAAGGAGCCTATCGGCCGTATCACCGTCAAGCTGATACCTTTCAGCATACTCCCTGATATAGGCCGTCCTGAGCGGCCAGCTTCTGTAACTGGCAAAGACGGCAAGCCGCAGATCCAGACCGCCATAGGCACTGGCCTCACGCGTCCACCTGCCAAGTATATCACCGTACGGAGGAGCTGGCATTACTTCCCCGGTCTCTTTCCCGGCACAACCTGCCAGGAAGAGGGAGGCACAGAACACCAAGAAGACAATCCACTTTACGGAAAACGGCTCCACCCTTCCGGATTTATTCAATGATTTATCCAACAATATCGGTCTTCGTGAATATGGACCTGAAGTCATAGCCGGCATCTACTATATTATCCGCCCCACTTTCCTCTCTATCGACAACAGCTACAATAGCTTTAACGACCAGTCCTTCCTCCTCCACCCTCTTCACCGCCTTGATCGAGGAGGAACCCGTAGTAACAACATCTTCAACAATTACCACCCTGCCTCCGTTCCTCACGTTCTTAGTCCCCTCCAACCATAATCCAAGACCGTGAGACTTCGGCTCTTTCCTTACGATGAAGGCAGGCAGTGGTCTTCCTTCGATATAACTCACTATGGAAATTGCGGTGGCGATCGGATCCGCGCCCATCGTGGGGCCGCCAACGGCGTCGATATCCATACCCCTTATCATGTCATAGATCACCCTGCCCACCAGATAGGCCCCCTCCGGGTTGAGGGTGGTTTGGCGGCAGTCTATGTAGAAATCGCTCTTTCTACCGGAGGCGAGTGTCACCTCTCTCTTCTCGTATGACTTCTCCTTTATTATCTCGAGGAGACGCCTTCTCTCTTCTCTCACATTCCGACTATCCATGACACATAATCACCTTTGACGGCTTCGTAAAAAGCTCCATCTGCCGTGTTGCGCTTCATTCTTCGCCATTACGGCTTGCACCTATTCCATTCGAACCCTGCATCCTGAATCTTTTAATGCGCGTCCCTCTCTTCGACCTCAGGCGAGTTTGACATTCCTAAAAGGGTGAAAACACACGGCAAGCATATCCCACCGTCACTTGAAGCGGAGACAACAGTACCTTTACTACAGCCACTACACGCCACAGTTAGTTACTACCACTTGAATACGAGGTTACCACAAGGAATACGCGATTGCAACTATGACAAATGTAACCCAAATCCACCGCCTAAAGT
>WGFD01000180.1 GCA_015492395.1 Deltaproteobacteria bacterium
CTTCACGACTACCCTGTCCTTTACCGCCACATCGACGTGCATTCCGGCCTCAAGGAGGCGATAAAATGGATAGATGAACTCTTCATCCTGAAAGTTCGGACCGGTAATAATGACAGCTTTTTTTTTCATCGTCATCTCCCTCGCTTGCATTTCGATCTATCTTCATTCAACAGTTCAAGCACCGCGTCGTGTATCCTCTTTGCATCGGGGGCCTTGTTCTCCAAAGGCGGGCACAGGCATTTGGTCTTATCAAGCAGCCCCAATGCCTTAACACGGCAGCCGGTGAACTGGTTCAACTCATAGGCTATTGACTGGGAAGCGCCGGCTATTTCATGTCCTGAGTCCAGCACCATTCCAAGTTTGCTCTGTGCCAAGGGGGCGGCCAACCTGTCGGTGATCGTGAAGGGTTTTAGCCATAAGATATGAATAATATTGCAATTAACTCCTTTCTCCTCGAGCATTCGTCCGGCCTTATCGGCCTCAAACCTTGTTGACGATATTGCGTACAGTGTTATGTCGGCATCGTCAACAAGGCGATCTTCCATCTCATCGGTATTGGAGTAACTTCTTCGATGTTCGCTTACAATCATCGGATCATCATTTTCCATAAAGACCCTCCAAACCTCCTCATACTCCTTTGAAGTCATTGGAGAGCAGACTTTGAAACCCGGGAAATGCATGAATATACTGTGAAGTACTCCGGAGTGCACAGGCCCCAGACCTTCCGATGCAATTGCTCTCACAAATATGGGAGCGGGTGTGCCGTGCAACTCCTTGGCCTTTGCGGCATAAAATATGAGCGGACTGCCGTTCAAGATCAGGAAATCCTGAAATCTGATGACAAAGATAGGTCTCCTTCCGACCAAAGCCGTGCCGACGGCGATCCCCGCCCCCGCAACATCTGTCATCGGCAGTTCAACAATACCCTGACAACCCGGCACCGTATTATTGACCCAGCCGACAGCCGAAATGGACTCACCAAGGAGCAATCCATTGCCGTGGGTCAGATGTCCTTTAATTATTTTCCTAATAGTATCTGCAACCGTTCTTCGTTCCAAATCCTCTCCATAGATTCTCCAACTTCGTCCTCAACTTGCCCGGCCTCCAACGAAAGGCCTAAATTCTCCAGCTGTTTTTTCACAATCTCGAATCTATCCCATTCAGGAGGACCATCTATCCCAACCCCCACATGCCACCTCGCCCTGCAAGTGTATACATTGATAAAAGCAGGAAGCATACTTGTCCATTCCTTGGCCCTGTTATAGACGGTCCACGGATCATCGGCAATATCGATCGCCTTTATCCCGAGCTTATCCGCAACGCCGGTTATACTCCAGGATCTTCTAACGTCGGTAGTTGTAAGAATGGACAGATCATTATCCTCACATACAAAGAGCACCGGTAGTTTATGGGTTGCCGCAAAACCCATTGCGGCGAAGACATAGTCTTCTTCCGCGGCCCCGTCACCGAAAAAACACACCGTATCTTTACCGCTGCCCAATGCGGCCCCCACGCCAAGCGGCACATTCTCTCCTATTAATCCATGATGCCCGAACATCGTAACACCGTTTTCGTGGCATTGAATGCAATTAGAACCTGCCCTTCCTCCGCTTGTTCCACTCCTCAGACCCAACAGTTCGTCTCTAAGCTTCACAGGATCCCCGCCGAAAGACAAATAAGTGGCGTGACATCTATGCTGCGCGAATATCATATATCCAGGGACGGCTTTGGAAATTGCCGCCGCAATGGCTTCCTGTCCCAAGGAGAGGTAAACATTTTTCTTTATGAAGCCTTTCTTGAAGGCCTCGCATACTCCCAAATCAAAGTACCTTCCCAGACACATACGACGGAATATGTCCAGCACCACTTCTCTATCAAGTTTTCGGGCGGCTTCCTCGGTTACATTGAATACCGGTGATCTCATTTGCACCCATCTACCACAAAGTTCTATTTTGTAATGGTTAAAGCCTTCCATCGAGAGGAGGACAGTTCTTCCCTCCAGTAATCCAGTATATCCTCCAGCGTCTTTTCTAAAGGTATTTCAGGTTCCCACCCGGTCTCGTTCTGGAACTTATCTATGCACGGTATCTGCAATGTTACATCGGACGGCCTTATGAGGCTTGTATCGACTTCGACCTTACATCTTATCCTGGAATATGAGAGTAATATCTCAAGGGCCTCGCCTACAGTCATCGTCCTGTCGCCTCCGATATTATAGACCTCGCCGGGTTTACACTTATCAACCAGTATCCAGTATGCCCTCACGGCATCCCTGACATCAGAGAATGTTCTGACGGACTTCAAATTTCCAACTCTTATCACAGGCTCCTTGAGTCCCAACTCTGAAGCGGCAATCTGCTTTGCAAAAAATGACATCGCGAACACATCTCCCCTTCTTGGTCCAGTGTGAGTAAACATCCTGGTGCGGATGGTTCTTGTACCATGAGAAAGCCAGTGCTGATATGCCACCATATCTTCGCCGACCTTACTGACGGCATACGGAGACGCCGGCCTGAAAGGACACGTCTCCTTAATTGGAAGATCCTCTTCTCTTACCTGACCGTAAACCTCCGATGAAGAGCATATATGAATAACAGGGTCTATCTCTACTATCCTGACCGCCTCGAGCAGATTTGCGGTGCCGATTACATTCGACCATATCGTATGTATAGGTGAATTAAAGCTGGTCAACACATAACTCTGAGCGGCTAAATGAAAAATGACATCGGGTTTAACCGACTTCAAATGACGGATCAAGGCGCTTAAATCGCATAGGTCTGCTTCAAGGAGCACTATCTTGTCATATATCTTTTCA
>WGFD01000181.1 GCA_015492395.1 Deltaproteobacteria bacterium
CTTCCGGGTTGTAGGTCTGGATTATCACTCTGCCCCTCTCTTCCCCCCGGCCCGCCCTTCCTCCCGCCTGTGTGATTATCTGAAAGGCCCTTTCCGAACCGCGAAAGTCCGGTATGTTCACCGCCGTATCCCCTGAGATTATTCCGACCAGTGTTACATTCGGAAAGTGGTGCCCCTTGGCAATCATCTGTGTCCCTATAAGGACATCGATACTACCCTTTTCCATTGCATCGATTATCTTGGAATGGCTGCCCTTCCTCCTGGTCGAATCCCTGTCCATCCTGGCCACCCTCGCCCCAGGGAACAACTTCCTCACCTCTTCTTCAATCCTCTCTGTACCGATCCCTGGATCGGAGAGGTCATACCCATTGCATCCGGGACAACAGTCGGGAATCTCGACCGAAAAGTCACAGTAATGGCACAGTAGCGACTTCTTGCCCTTGTGTACTGTCAACGAGACGCTGCAATTGGGACATTTGAACACCATGCCACATTCTTTGCAGATAAGAAAGTTTGAAAAACCGCGGCGATTAAGAAAAAGCATAGCCTGATTACCGTTTGAGATCGTCTCTCTGATTGCATTCTCAAGGGGGTCCGATATAAGCCCTTCCCTCCCACTTCGCTTTCTTATATCGACAATCTCTATATCCGGCAGCGGCCGGCTTTTGACCCTCTCTGCGAGGTTTATGAGATCGAGCCTGCCGATCCCGGCATTATAGAAGGCCTCTACAGATGGTGTAGCAGAGCCTAGGATAACGGTCAAACCGAAGAACTTCCCCATCATCAAGGCCACATCCCTGGCATTGTACCTCACTCCCTCTTCCTGTTTATATGATGCATCATGCTCCTCGTCAACAACTATTAACCCAAGGTTTCGTACAGGCGCGAAGAGTGCAGACCTGGCACCTACAACCACATCCATCTTTCCATTTCTTATCTTATGCCACTGGTCCAGCCTCTCGCCCTCGGAGAGGCCACTGTGAATGATGGCCACCCGCCCTGGATAGATCCTGCTCAGGTAGCCCGCTGGCCATGAGGCAAGTGAAATCTCGGGAACCAGGAATATGACCCTCTTGCCCATGGATACAGCCTCCTCTATCGCCTTCATATAAACCAGTGTCTTACCACTGCCTGTAATTCCATAGAGGAGATAGGGCCTAAACCCGCTGGTCTTCATCCCGGATATAATCTCTTTCAGCGCCGCCTTCTGGGCTTCATTCGGCTCGTGAACAATATCCCTTGCCCGGATAGCATCGAATGGATCCCTTCCACACGTTCGCTCGGTAATTGTAATCAGACTCTTCTCCTCAAGCCTCTTTAACGGCTGATCGACGTTTCCCAGTTCCTTCCTCAGGGCAGCCACAGAGGTCTCGCCCCTTTCCAAGAGAAAGGAAAGCACCCTGGCCTGTAGAGGACCTCGTAGGCCGATATGAGAAGCATTATCACATGGAGCGGCAATCTTCTCGACCCTCCTTCCTGCAGGATCTGTCAGGCACAGCTTTTCTGATATTAACCCCTTCTTAACAAGGCCATTCACCTTCGAGTAAACGGGCTTATTCTTGAACATTTTAAGCAGGCCTCCCAGGGATATCCTTTTTGCGACAGCGAGCAAGATCTCCGTATCCTTTCCTCCCCTCTCCACTTCTTCCCTGCCGGTATCCGTGATATGGAGGTACCTCATGCTCCTTATCTTTGCATTACCGGCACAGAGCAACCCCAATACCTCCCCAAGGGAAGCGAGATAATAAGAAGCAACCAATTTGAAAAACTCCAGGGTGTGTACATCAAAGAGCGGCTCCTCATCGATCAAGTCCACTACATCCTTTATCTCCAGAGCCGGAGGGACTGGCCTGGCCCGGAAACCAACGGTATATGCGGTAACCACCCTCTTTCCGAATGGAACAAGTACCCGTTTGCCAACCATAATATCATCGGCGATATGGGTTGGCACACCGTAAGTGAAGCACCTGTCAAGCGGCAGTTCCAGCGCTACATCTATCAACGGTTCTTTCGACATTCTCGCAACACCTGCATCAAATCTACTTGATTTTATCTGAAATATTTAAGAAAATCTATACGGTGTTCGTTCATAAATTGAAGTTCCCTACAGCAAGCTACGGGGAATGCGCTCGCGATGCATGTTCACACACAACAAAAAAAGACAAACGAACACCTTAGAAAGAAGCTCTTTTCTGTACAAGTACAATAAGGGGGCGGTCACAGATTCACGAATTGAACATAGGTGGTCGCAGGACCGGTACCATCCACGGCAAGTACTTGGAATAAGTGCGGATAAAAGGAGGAAGGATATGTCAAAAAGGAGATCCCAGATGGAACATGACTCCTTGGTTGAAATGCTCGCCGACGGGCTCTACTCGAAGGACTTGAAGGATATCAGGGCGGATGTGACCGGTTTCCATAAACCGGACAAGATTACTCTCCCTGGAACCGACGGGGGTGACGTCCCAGACATAACCGCAGTCGGTGAAAAATTGATCATTTATGAGATAGAAACGCCTGATTCCATCTTCGATGAACATACGGAAGGGCAATGGAGCTTATTTGCAAGCTATGCCCAGGAGAACGGAGCAGTCTTCTGTGTGGTCGTACCTCCCATGTGTGTCGCCGATGCCAAACATAGGCTGAACCAGCTGGCCCTGACGGCGCAGGTTCTGACTGTTCCATAACGCACGCCTTCAGTCAGTGGAAACGCTCCGCAGGAACTCCGCGCTATCCTCGGGAGCGCTGGTATTTACATGCATACCGCTGCCCAGTTCAAAGCCTGCTGCCATTGTGGTCCTGGGAATGATGCTCACATACCAGTGGTAGTATTCCGAGTGCATATCCTTGGGCCTGTTAGACCTGACAACAAGATTGTAGCTGGGGTCTTCGAGTCCGTGATAGATCTTCGCAAGAATTGCCTTAAGGCTCATGGCAAGGTCTTTTATCTCAGCGGGAGAGATATCGAAGAAGGAGGCACTGTGCCTCTTGGGAAACAACCATGTGTGGAAAGGTGTATGAGCGGCATAGGGGATGAACGTAAGAAAGTGCTCTGTCTCCAGGACAAGTCTGGCTCCATCTTTCTTTTCCATCTCTATTGTTTTGCACATAAGACAGGCGCCGGTATTGTCGTAGAAGTGGGTGTAGGCTGCTATCCTGTCCCTTATCTGGATAGGAGTTACAGGCGAACCGATCAACTGTGAGTGTGTGTGCTCCAGAGAAGTCCCTGCCATGACACCATGATTCTTGAATATTATCACATGGCCAACGTTGGGGTTGTCATAGGCAGCAACAAAGCGCTCTCTATAGGTATCTATAATATCATTTACCCCCTCGATCTTCATGAGGGCTATGTTTGCATTGTGTGCCGGGTGTTCCACGATGACCTCATGCACACCAACACCAGTTACCAGTCTCTTTAATTCATCGTTGTATCTACCCCTGCTACCTTCACCGGAGAGGGCAGGAAACTTATTCGGCATCACTCTCACCCTCCAGTCACCGCCGGCTCCTATCCTGAAGGTTTCAGGGGGGGTTTTTGACTCATTTCCAGGGCAGAATGGGCATTCCGAAAGGTATGAAGGAAGGTCCCTTTTCGCACGCAACTTTTTAAAGTCTTCGGGTCTCTTGCCACGTTCCTTTGAGATAATAACCCACGACCTGCTAACAAGGTTAAGTCTCAACTCTGACATGACCGGGACTATAGCATGGAAACCGGAAAGTGGCAACATCCCCAGACGGTAGGGCATACAAGTATCCCCGGCCGATTGGCAATTTAAGGACAGCAGATATGTCCCACCGTCTTTGGTGACTCTAGACCGTTTGAAACGCAGGAGAACCACACGTGGACAGGTGACCACCGGATATATTGAAGCTCCCTGCAGCAAGCTGCAGGCCTGCCTGCCCGCCTGTCAATCCTGGCGGACAGGTTATATTACGCTCGCTATGCATGTTCATAGGTTCCTTTAAAGAAATGGGCCGGAATGTCGATATCTTAATAGACTGTAATCGCCACTAGCCGCAAGAGATCCGGAACACATCGGGGAAGGGCTTCATAAGATCAGAAACATAAACATGGAGTATTGAAATGGCTGACATGAGAAGGGATAAAAGAGAGTATCTTCTGGCCGAGGCCAAGGTGAAACCTGCAAACTGACGGGGGCCATATTGATCCGGC
>WGFD01000182.1 GCA_015492395.1 Deltaproteobacteria bacterium
CCGTATACACCGCCGTCAAGGAAAGTGTAGAACTACTCGGCGGCGTACATTCCCTTTTCAAGAAAGGAGAGCGGGTACTCTTGAAACCCAATCTCCTTGCCGCAAGGACCGCGGAGACCGCGGTCACCACACATCCATCCATAGTCAAGGCCGCCATCAGGCTGGTCAGAGAGGCCGGGGCACAACCAGTCGTCGGTGACAGTCCCGGTATCGGCAGCGCGGTAAAGGTTGCCAAACGTTGCGGGATATACGATATATGCAGGGAGATGGACGTCCAGGTCATAAACTTCAAGGACTCTTTGACCGTCCTGAATCCCAACGGCATAAGGTTCAAGAAGTTCGAACTCGCCAGGGAAGCTATGGAGGCAGATGCGGTACTGAACCTTCCAAAGGTCAAAACCCATGCCCAGATGTTTCTGACCCTCGGCATCAAGAATATATTCGGCTGCGTGGTGGGAAAACGTAAACCCCAGTGGCACCTGTCTGCTGGTATAGACACGGACTCCTTTGCAAGGATGCTTGTAGACCTATACCGCCTGGTAAGGCCAAGGCTTACCATAGCAGACGGCATAGTGGGCTTGGAGGGAAACGGCCCTGGGAACGGTGATCCAAGAGAACTCGGCCTGGTGTTCGCCTCCGAAGACTGTATAGCGCTCGATACAGTAATAGCATATATCCTAGGCGCAGCGATCGAGGACCTCCCTGCACTCAAGGTGGCACGGGACGACGGGTCCGGTGAAACCAGTATCGACAGGATCTCGACCCTCGGAGAAGTACTCGATGAATGCAGGATAGAGGGCTTCAAATTCCCACCAAAGATGGTGAATACAAACTTCTCCGCCTCTCTTCCGCCTTTTCTGGAGCGCCGCGTGAGGAAGGCCATTGTCCCACGGCCTTACATCAACCACGGGAACTGCACCCTCTGCAACATATGTGTCAATGTCTGCCCCCTCGATATCATGGACCACAAGAATAAGATCACCATAGACCTTGACAGGTGCATAAGCTGCTTCTGCTGCCAGGAGATGTGCCCCCACGGCGCGATAAGTGCCAGAAGCGGCTGGCTTGGGAGGCTCATCAGGTAGTTCCCATCCTCCTCAGTGGCACACACCGCACCTCTTGCAGAACCCGATATTGCATGGAGGGGTTTTCTTACCCTCTAGTCCCCGTTGATACTCGTCCCACAGGTATCCCTTATCTATTCCATGGTCTATTACGTCCCATGGAAAGACATCGTACTTGCCACGTTCCCTGTAGACCTCACTCTCCGGGTCCGGGCTGCCGCTCTTTAGTGCCGTAGTCCATCCCCTTTCAAGGGCATCTGCAATTATGCCTGCGACCCTCCTGTCCCCCCTTGAAAGATATGCCTGCATATAGCCGTCTCTGGCTGAATACGTCTTCACTCTTACACCCTTCATCTTCTCGACGGCCCTTCTCAGGTTTACGAACTTTCTCTTCAAAAGATCAATCCTGCCATACGGATGCCACTGGAAAGGCGTCCATGGCTTAGGAACAAAGGGATTCACACTCAGCGTCAACTCCCCCTTGTTTAATACCCCCTTCACATCTGCAACCAGGTCCGCTATCGCCTCTATGTCTTCTTCCGTCTCCGTCGGCAACCCAACCATGAAGTACAGCCTGACTTTATGGAACCCGGCGTCGCGTATTAGACGCACCGCTTCAATTACATCATCTGTTCCGAGTCCCTTGTTTATCACATCCCTGAGCCGCTCGGAACCCGCCTCCGGTGCGAGTGTTATCGTCTCATACCCACCTTCTTTGAGAGAGGATATCATCTCTTCATCTATTACATCCAACCTGAGGGAGGAAAGCGTAACCCTTCCCTCCCTCTCATTAATAAAGCGCAGTACATCCCTTATGGATCTGTATTCCGAGACCGCCGCCCCAACGAGGCCTACCCTGCCTGTAGCCCTGAGTGCCTTACCGACGCACTCTTTCAGTGACTCCGGAGACCTCTCCCTCGGGGGGAGGTATATGAAGCCTGCGGCACAGAACCGGCACCCCCGGCCACACCCCCTCTCCACCTCCATAAGGAATGTGCCCCTGAACTCAGTATCCGGCGTGACTACGGAGCTTTGAGGGATTACATAGTCATCGAGGCCGGCCGCGATGACCTTCTTAACTCTCTGCGGAGCTCCCGGGCGGGGAATAAAATCTGCCAGACCGGTAGTACCGTATTTAACATCGTATAAGGACGGAACATACATGCCTTCCATGCATGACATCTCTTTCAGCAGGCTCTCCTTTGGAACTCCCCTTGATTCGAATCCTTTGAAGGCCTCCATAAACTCCGGGATTAAGACCTCGCCTTCACCTATGGCAAAGACATCCATGAATTCAGCAATCGGTTCCGGATTTATGAGAACTGCCGCCCCACCAGCTATTACCAGGGGGGATGATAAACCCCTTTCACAGGAATATACCGGAATGGCTCCAAGCCTTAGTATCCTGGGAATATTTATGTAGTCCTGCTCGAAGGAAACTGAGAAGGCGATGATGTCGAATCCTGCGATGGGGCTCTGTGTCTCCAACGAGAAGAGTCTGCTGGAGCTCCTTGTGTACTCATGGAGATCCTCAGCGCCAGGAAGAAAAGATCTCTCGCAGAGAACCCCGTCTATACCATTAAAGATGTGATAGGCCGACTGGAAGCCGAGGTTGCTCATGGCCAAGTGGTAGGTATTTGGATAGATCAGGCAGACGTTGATCCTTCCTCCCCGGTCGTTATAGACCGTGCCCCCTTCCCGGGCCAGGATATCTCTTGCCCTCTTTTTGAGTATCCAGGAAATCTGGGAACCTCCCGTCGATAGTCTGTTTTATACTTCATTAGGCCACCTTACCGGATAAGATCCAGCAGGCGGATCCGTGTTACGGATCTATACTACTAGCTATTTATATACCACGTCAACTCCACTGAAGGCCCTCCTTGACGGAATTCTATTCCACTGCTAGAATCTTACCATGACATACACCTACCTTGAACACGCGGCGGACATGGGGATCCTGGCGAAAGGTTCATCCCTTGAAGAGGCCTTTGAGAGCGGCGCAGAGGCCATGCTCAACCTGATCTTCGATACCGGCACCATCAATCCTAAGGTGAAGGTGGATATAAGGAGCGAGGCGAGGGACATACCCATGCTCTTCGTCGAGGTATTGAATGAGATACTGTGCAAACTCGATATCGAAGGGCTCGCCATCAAGATGCTGAAAGCGGGGAGGATAACCAAAGAGAACGGCACGTGGTTCTTCAGAGGCCTTGCGTATGGCGAGCCCTTTCAACCGGACAGGCACCCGGTCAAGACAGAGGTAAAGGCCGCTACCTATGCGAGCCTGAGTTACAATGTGGAAAGAGGAAAACACAGAATCCAATGTATACTGGACGTCTAAGGGATATGTCATGTCTATCGAGGTAAAGAAGATAACGGAGACTCTCTGGGAGGTGCCGAAGAAAGGGGATATGCTCGTCCCCGGGCGTATCTACGGTGACGGCAAAACCATCGAGAGGCTCCTGAAAGAGGTCGCCGAGAGGAAGGGCGGCGGATTTACACCTGCTCTCCAACAGGTCGTCAACGTGGCCACTCTGCCGGGGATCCAAAAGGCCTCCATCGCCATGGCGGATATACACCCGGGCTACGGATTCACTATCGGCGGTGTCGGGGCATTCGATATGGAAGAGGGAATAATAAGCGTGGCGGGAGTTGGCTTCGATATCAACTGCGGAGTAAGGGTATTGAGAACGCCCTTCGAAAGGCCCGAGATCGAAAAGAAGAAGGAGGAGGTGGCAACCCGGCTATTCAGAGATGTTCCGTCGGGAGTCGGATCCACCGGTGACATAAGGCTCTCCCTCGACGAGATAAATGAGATTCTGCGTAGAGGGGCGGAATACGTCATCGGAATGGGGTACGGTCTTCCCGAAGACACGGAATACATCGAAGAAAATGGGAGGATTGAAGATGCGGACCCGAACAATGTCAGTCTCCGGGCAAAGGAAAGGCAATTTAAACAGGTCGGGACATTGGGATCGGGCAATCATTACCTGGAGATTCAATGGGTAGAGAAGGTGTATGATCCCGAATCGGCTGCAGCTTATGGCATCCACGAGACCCAGATACTGGTTGCCATCCACTGCGGGAGCAGGGCGCTCGGACATCAGATAGGCACAGATTATCTCAAAACGCTTGAAGCGGCGAGCAGGAAATATAATATACCAATACGGGAACGTGAACTGGTTTGTGCGCCTATAAACAGTCCGGAGGGCAGACAGTACTTTACCGCCGTGAACTGCGGCATCAACTGCGCATTTGCCAACAGGCAGGCCATTACGCACCTTGTAAGGAAGACTTTCGGCTCCGTATTCGGCACCTCGATAAGTGACATCGAGATCCTATACGACGTGGGACACAATACGTGTAAGGTGGAGACCCATGATATAGGAACTGAGAAGAGGAGACTGCTGGTCCACAGGAAAGGCGCTACGAGGGCCTTCGGACCGGGGAGGATGGAGGTGCCGGAACGTTACAGGGAATTCGGGCAACCGCTCCTTGTTGGTGGCACCATGGGAACCTCATCGTATATACTCCGGGGTACTGCAAAGGGGATGGAGGAATGTTTCGGCAGTGCCGTCCACGGTGCAGGAAGGGCCCTGTCCAGGAAAGCTGCAAAGCACAGGTGGAGGGGAGAGCAAGTGATGAAAGAGTTGAGAGAGGAAGGAATCATTATAAAGTCCAGGAGCAAGCCGGGTATTGCAGAAGAGGCCCCCGAAGCGTACAAAGATGTCGATAACGTCGTAGATATAATGGACCGGTCCGGGGTGAACAAAAAGGTAGCCAGGGTAAGGCCACTTGTATGCATAAAGGGTTGACAGGCTCCTTCAATAGATTTTGCGGCGGCATCCTCTGTTAAACCTCCACCACTCCCTCGAAGACCTCTTCCGCCGGACCGGTCATGTATATATGGTTGTCGACCTTCGACCACTCTATACTGAGGTCCCCACCGGGCAGGTGGGCTCGCGCCTTCCTGCCGGTCAGTCCCTTGAGGCTTGCAGCAACAAGGGTGGCGCACCCCCCTGTCCCGCAGGCCAGCGTTTCTCCGGCTCCGCGCTCCCAGACCCTTACCTTTAACCTGTTCCTGCTCAATACCTCCACGAACTCTACGTTAGTCCGGTTCGGAAAAAACTTGTCCTTCTCAATCAAAGGACCGAAGCGCCCTACAGGAAAGGCATCGACGTCGTCCGTAAATATGACGCAGTGGGGGTTGCCCATGGAGACACAGGTAACAAGGAAATACTCATCCAGAACATTAAGGGGATAGTCGATTATATCCCCCCCCTTCCTGATGGGTATGTCTTTACCCTCCAGAACCGGCTCTCCCATGTCGACCCTCACCATCCTGCCGGATCGTTCGGGCTTGATGATCCCGGCCACAGTCTCGATCCTGAGCGGTTCATTCCCGGACAGATGCCTGTCCCATATATACTTGGCGAAACACCTTATACCGTTGCCGCACATCTCCACCTGCCCGCCATCTGCGTTGTATATATCCATCCTGAAATCCGCTTTCTTCGACGAGGAGAGGATAAGGGCCTGATCGAAACCTATACCAAAACGGCGGTGCGAAAACCTCCTTACCAGCCTCGGTATATTCTTAAGCTTCTTCCACCTGCTGTCTATGACGATAAAGTCATTACCAAGGCCTTGCATCTTCGTGAACTCGAGTTTCATGGAATTTTCGACTCCTCTTTATGTGATAATTTCTGGTTTAAAGAAAGATAGTCCACCATCTCTTCAGTATACACTGATGGTAAAACTCTGCAGCCACTCTCATAACGATAGAATGATCAAAGAAACAACATCCATGATAAATAATGATATTCCTAATAGGCGTTCTTATGAATGAATCCCTCCCACAGTGTAAGGTACATGATCTTTAAATCTAGCCAGATGGACCAGTTTTCTATATAGTAAAGGTCATATTCGATTCTCTTACTAATGTCAGTATTTCCTCGCCAACCATTCACCTGAGCCCAGCCGGTTATCCCGGCCTTCATCTTATGCCTTAGCATATACATAGGGATGACCCCCCTGAATTCTTGTATAAACACAGGTCTCTCTGGTCTTGGACCAACTATACTCATATCTCCTTTAATGACATTAAAGAATTGTGGAAGCTCGTCTAGACTAGTGCGTCTCAAAAAGCTGCCAAACTTTGTCCTCCTAGGATCATCCTTACTTGTCCATACTGCCCCTGTATCACGTTCTGCACCTACACTCATCGTACGAAACTTAAGCATCTGGAAGGTATCTCCCCCTATTCCCATCCTTTCCTGTTGGTAGAAAACAGGTCCTGGCGATGTAATCTTAACCAAAATGGCAATCATCACCATTAGTGGAGTCGTTATTATTAGGGCCACAATGGAAACTATTATATCAGTCACCCTTTTTATGATGATATTCCAACCATAAAGTGGGGTATCCTGAAGGCTTATAATGGGGATCCCATCAAGCTCATCTACTCCTCCCCGTAAGGTCATAAACTCGCAAAGGTCTGGCACCACCTTGATATCAACCATCTCATTACAGATCTCTTTTAATACCTCCACAGCAACACTGTGGCTACCTATAGGCAGGGCTATGATAACCTGATCTATTCTTTCCCTCTCTATAATTCTCTTAACATCCCTATAATCTCCAATGACAGGAATTCCTTCTAGGGCTCCTCTCCGCCCTAACTGGGTGTGCGACACAAATCCTACAACCTTCATACCGAGTTCAGGATGGAATTCCAGTCGTTTGTGGACATCTCTGGCTAGATCACCAGTCCCGACCACCAACACATACCTAAGATTATATCCTTTCCTCCTCAAATACCGAAGGAGTTCCCTGAATATGACTCTCTCCATACTCAATGCAATAATAGCCATTATCCAGAATCCAAAAAATACTAGGCGGGAGTACTCATATTGCCTGAAGAAGAAGGTAAGGGATATCAAAAGAAGGACAGAGAAGGTACATGCCTTTACAATGTCGAAAACCTCTTTAAGATATGAGGATACCCTTTTAGGCTTATAAAGTCCAAAAGACTTAAAAACGATGGGCCAAATAAGAGAGATAGGTATGATAAGGTACAGGTATATCTTGAATGGAGGGATACCCTTATAAACAGGTATTATGTCACTATAGAAGCGTATATTGTAAGAGAGAAACCAGATAACCCCAATTATAATAAGGTCCGACATCAGGAGTAGACTTTCAAAAAATCTGGAGTGCTTTTGCAACATCTAGACCTCCTGGGATTCTTTGTACTTTGCCATTATATAATCTTTTATCCTTTGTTTAAATATACCTCTATCGAACTTTATGGCATGCCTTCTGATCTTCTCCTTGTCGAATTGAAGCTGCCTTTTTTCAAACTGTTTAACCGCATTCATTAGTGACTCAGTGCTTTGCTTATGAAAGAATATACCGGTTGGATTCTCTCCGGATTGCTGGCCTCTGCTCCATGAGCCCTGCAGTGGTACAACCGTCTCCAGGATACCCCCTTTACCGTAACCTATTACCGGCCTACCGGAAGCCATCGTCTCAACAGGAACTATACCAAAGTCTTCTTCACCGGGAAAGATTAATGCCTTACAATTTGCATAGTAATCCACAAGTTCTCTATCAGATTTCCATCCGAGAAACTCAATATTGGAACTTGCAATCTTTTTTAGCCTCTTTTCATCCTGTCCAGTCCCAATAATCTTCAGAGGTAATCCCAAACGGTTAAAGGATTCTATAGCCAAATCAACCCTTTTGTAAGGTGCAAAGGCTGAGACTATAAGATAATACCCCCCCTCCGCTTTTGAGATTCTAAAGTTCCTGATATCTACAGG
>WGFD01000183.1 GCA_015492395.1 Deltaproteobacteria bacterium
TGTCAGGAGGGTTAAGATAACCGGGTGGCCGAGCAAAGGGGCTATTTACGCACGAGAACCATTTAGCTGTTTTCGCCTATGGAATCCAAGCTTACATCCGGCATCTTCCTGGCACCTGCCAAGATCAACCTTTTTTTGAAAGTTCTGGCCAAGAGGCCTGACGGCTACCATGAGATCTATTCTATTATTCAGCCTGTTTCACTCTATGATGAAATCGCTATAGATATATCCGAAGGCAGAGGGATATACGTTGCCTGTGATGATCCGTACCTTCCGACCGGGGAGGGGAATTTAGCCTATCGGGCGGCATCCGTCTTCTTCGAGAGGACGGGGCTTAGACGGGTGGTGAGAATAGGTATCACCAAGAGGATACCTGTAGCCGCTGGATTGGGGGGGGGAAGCAGTAATGCGGCAACGGTATTGGCCGGGCTGAATATGCTTCTTGACGCGGGTCTTAAGGAGCACGAGGTGATAGAAATGGCCTCCGCTATAGGTTCGGATGTGCCGTTCTTCGTCCTTGGTTCACCTGCCATTGTAAGAGGGAGGGGAGAGGTCCTTGAAAGGGTTAGACTGCCAAGGTGTTGGTATATCTTGGTTAATCCCGGTTTTGGTGTCACGGCTGCATGGGCCTACGGCAATTTAAACTTGACAAATAGTGGTGCAGATACTAAACTTTCAAATTCTGTAAATGTGCCGAAAGACTGTCAGGCGATGGTTGAAATTCTTTCTAATGACCTGGAATATCCTGTGGTTGAATCTCATCCTGAGCTGGCACGGATTAAGGTTTTTCTGGAGGAAGCGGGGGCTGAAGGGGTACTTTTGTCAGGCAGTGGACCGACGATATTCGGGCTTTTCAGCAAAAAAGATGCGGCCGTTGATGCTCATAAGGGGCTGTTGGGTATTGTGAAGCCCAGCCGTCATAGTGTATTCCTGGTCCAGGGGTTGGGTTGAGTCGGATCCGTCTTTGGCCTTTTTTATTGGGGCGTCGCCAAGCGGCAAGGCACGGGGTTTTGATCCCCGCATGCGGAGGTTCGAATCCTCCCGCCCCAGCCAGATAATAACAACCATACCGGAAGTGCAAATTACAAGTAAGGCCGAAGGAAGGTGGATGTAATGTTAGACAAACTCAAGATATTCGCCGGCAACTCCAACCATGATCTGGCAAAGGAGATATGCCAGTATGTTGGAGTAGAACCCGGGAGGGCTGAGGTCAAGAGCTTCAGCGACGGTGAGATATGTGTGGAGATTAGAGAGAGTGTGAGGGGTATGGAGGTTTATGTTGTGCAGTCCATATCGATGGATGGGAATAAGAACCTTATGGAACTCCTAATAATGCTGGATGCGCTTAAGAGGGCTTCAGCCCATGCGATCACGGCCGTAATACCCTATTACGGCTATGCGCGGCAGGATAGGAAGGTCGCCCCCAGGACGCCCATCACTGCTAAGCTGATTGCCGATCTGATCGAAGTGGCAGGCGCTACTCGCGTCCTCTGTGTCGATCTCCATGCCGGCCAGATACAGGGCTTCTTTAATGTGCCGGTTGACAACATATTCGCCGCGCCTGTAATCCTGAATTATATCAAGAAGAGTTATAATAACGACGTGGTAATCGTTTCGCCTGATGCCGGTGGTGTTGAGCGCGCAAGGGCCTTCGCCAAGAGATTAGAGGCCGGCCTGGCCATTATAGACAAGAGGAGACCTGCGCCGAATGTCTCGGAGGTGATGAATATAATAGGAGATGTGAAAGGCAAATTCGCGATACTCCTCGATGATATGATAGACACGGCGGGGACCGTTACCCAGGCCGCTGAGGCCTTGAACAAGGAAGGCGCTAAAGAGATATACGCATGCTGTACCCATGCCGTTCTTTCAGGACCTGCTATTGAAAGGCTTAATGGCTCGCCTATAAAGGAGGTGGTGGTCACAAACACGATACACCTTCCTGATGATATCGGGTGCGGTAAGATAAAGGTCCTTTCGGTTGCACCCCTTCTTGGGGAGGCGATCAAGAGGATTCACTATGGTGAATCCGTGAGTTCACTCTTTGTTTGACGTTTGTGATGGGTTCTTCAAGTCCAAGCTATGGAGGGAGGGTAAGATGCAGGAGACACTGCTCGATGCTAAAAAAAGAGAAGAAAGGGGGAAGGGTCCCGCCGGGAGATTGCGCAGAGATGGGTTGGTACCGGCGGTACTGTATGGGCCGGATATTGAGGGGGGCATATCCCTGACAGTTGATGCGATGAAGCTTGAGAAGACCCTTCATGCGATTGGGGGCAGCAAGGTACTGGTCAACCTTTCCGTCGAAGGTGAGGCGGATAAGCGCACGGTCATATTCAAGATGGTGCGGAGAGACCCTCTCAAGGGGTCGGTGACGCATGTGGACCTCTACCAGGTCAAGACCGGTCACGAGATGATCCTGAAGGTGCCGTTGCATATAGTTGGAAAGGCCCAAGGGGTATCGCAGGGAGGCATCCTCGATGTGGAGTTAAGAGAGTTGAAGGTTGCGTGTCTTCCCAGGCATATACCCCAGTATCTCGAAGTGGATGTCACACCGCTGGCCCTTGGGGAATCTCTGCATGTAAAAGACATTACACCACCGGAAGGTGTGAGGTTTATTGGAGACCCAAACCAGACTGTAGTTTCTATAGTCGCCCCTGCCGGGTTGGCTGCTGAGAAGACCGAGGCGGAGGAAACGGAGAGTGCAGGTGTGGAGGGGTGATCTTTACGTATGGTCAGGGGTTAATTGTATCTCGTTATAGGTCTTGGTAATCCTGGGATAGAGTACGAAGAAACCAGGCATAATGCCGGTTTCATGGCTGTTGATCATCTGGCCTCTGTATACGGAATCAGTATAAAGAAGAGCGGCTTTACAGCGGTGCTTGGGCGGGGAGAGATAGAGGGAGTAGATGTGATGTTGATGAAGCCGCAAACCTTTATGAACAGAAGCGGCGAACCGGCCAAAGAGGTTGTGGATTACTTTAAGGTTCCTATTGGGAATATACTGGTCTTATATGACGATATAGATCTGCCTTATGGGCAGATAAGGATAAAAAGGGCCGGAGGGTCTGGCGGACATCGTGGTGTACAGTCGGTTATATCCTCTCTGGGGACGGCGGACCTCGCCAGGGTGAGGATAGGTATAGGGAGGCCTGCGAGTGGTGATGTCTCCATGTATGTGTTAAGTCCTTTCGACGGGGAAGAGGCGGAGGGGCTTGGCGCAGTCCTCGAAACGGTAAAAGGTGCGGTGGAGATGGTGATGGTTGAGGGTATTGAGAAGGCAATGAATAGCTTCAACTAGGGTGAAGAGAATGTCCCTGCAGTTTACCGCAGTGAGTTTCAATGTTTCCCATTGTGTGGAGTGACTGTCTCCGGGGAGGATCCGAAATACAAAATATAAGGAGGTTAGATGGAGCAGTTAGCTAACATATCACCTGTTTTGAGTGGAGCCGGACTTGTCATGGCGCTGATTATATACATCTATATCAAGAGACAGCCGGAGGGAAACGAGAAGATGAAGGAGATAGCCGCCCTGATCCATGAGGGTGCAATGGTATATCTGAGGCGTCAATACACGATACTCTTTATCTTCGTTATTGTTGTCTTTGGGGCTCTTGCGTATTTTATCGGCATATACACCGGTATCTCATTCCTGGCCGGCGCCTTTTCATCCATGCTGGCCGGTTTTTTCGGCATGAAGGCCGCCACGAGGGCGAATGTAAGGACGACTCAAGCCGCGAAGCTATATAAACCAAGCGCCTCCAAAGCCCTTTCCATGGCATTTATGGGGGGTTCGGTAATGGGCCTGGCGGTGGCCAGCCTCGGGCTGCTTGGGGTCGGCGTGCTCTTTATAATCTTCGGCAGACCTGAGACGGCTGCCGTCATAAACGGATACGCAATGGGGGCCAGCTCCATAGCCCTGTTTGCAAGGGTAGGTGGCGGTATTTACACCAAGACGGCCGATGTCGGGGCCGACCTTGTAGGTAAGGTGGAGGCCGGCATACCGGAGGACGATCCAAGAAACCCCGGCGTCATAGCGGATAATGTCGGAGACAACGTGGGTGACGTGGCGGGACTGGGCGCCGATATATTCGAATCCTATGTCGGTTCCATAATAGCCTCTATCGCTATAGGGGCGACCGCCATAGCGGGGAGCAGGGTGGCCGAACTTGGATCGATATCTTCACTGATGGTATTGCCGGTCGTACTCGCCACAGTTGGTTTGATAGCCTCTATCATTGCCATACTCTCTATGAAGGTACTTGAAAGGAGAGATCCCGCCGCCGCCTTGCGCTATGCCACATTTATTGGCGCCGGCCTTTTTCTGTTATTTGCGTACCTGGTCATAGACAGAATGGATGTGCAAAATGGTGTCTACTGGGCGGTATTCTTTGGCACGTTCGCGGGTATTGCCATAGGTCTGATCACGGAGTACTATACCTCTGCCAAGCCAGTGGTGAAGATAGCCGAGTCGAGTCAGACCGGATCCGCGACCAACATAATAGCCGGCCTCGCCGTGGGACTGCACAGCACCGTGCTCCCGGTATTGGCCATATGTGTGGCCATCTTCATAGCAAACAGGGTGGCCGGCCTGTACGGCATAGGAATCTCCGCCATCGGAATGCTCGGCACTGTCGGGGTTATAATGAGTGTCGATGCCTATGGTCCCATAGCCGATAATGCGGGTGGTATATCGGAGATGAGTGGGCTGGGCAAGGATGTGAGGGACATAACCGACAGTCTGGACGCCCTCGGGAATACGACGGCCGCAATAGGCAAAGGTTTTGCCATAGGATCGGCTGCCCTTACCGCCTTGGCCCTCTTTTCGGCCTACAACCAGGCTATAAGCAGCGATATAGGGAAGAGGTTCGAGATTATACTAACAGAGCCTTCCGTAGTCATCGGGCTCCTCATAGGGGGCGCCCTTCCTTTCTTTATCGGCGCCCTTACCATGACCTCCGTCGGCAAGGCCGCCTTTAAGATGGTCCAGGAGATAAGGAGGCAGTTCAGGGAGATCCCGGGTCTTCTCGATGGCAAGGAGGGCGTCAAACCGGACGTGGCTCGGTGTATAGATATCTCCACGAATGCCGCCCTCATTGAGATGGTCTTGCCAGGTGTAGTGGCGGTTCTGGCCCCGGTGGTGGTGGGCTTCGCTCTTGGGCCCGCCGCATTGGGGGGTATGCTCGGCGGTGCTACGGTAACGGGAGTACTACTTGCTTTGTTTATGGCCAATGCCGGAGGGGCGTGGGATAATGCCAAGAAGTATATAGAGAAGGGAAACCTCGGCGGCAAGGGATCGGACAGTCACAAGGCGGCTGTTGTCGGAGATACGGTGGGTGATCCCTTCAAGGACACTTCCGGTCCTGCCATGAATATCCTTATCAAGCTCATGTCGGTTGTTTCTCTGGTTATAGCGCCTCTGATAGTTTGACGGGTTATTATTTCCTTATGGTGGAGGGTCGGTGAAAGCACCGGCCCTTCTTATTTATACGTAGTGTCATAACTGTGCATACCCGCATTGATCTACGGTTCACCGTTACGGTGAGCTGGAGAGTATATGCTCACCCCTCATCTTCATCGCGCCTTACTTCGGTCTGTTTTGACGCTCTGTATGCGCATATATCGACGTTGTTTACAGGAGACAATAAGAAAAATGGGATTTAAATGCGGTATCGTGGGTTTGCCGAATGTGGGCAAGTCCACCATCTTTAATGCGATGACTTCGGGAAGTGCCCATGCGTCGAATTACCCATTTTGCACGATAGATCCGAATATCGGGATAGTGCAGGTAAGAGATGACCGGTTATTCAGAATCGCCGAACTGGTGAAGCCGGGGAGTATCGTACCCACTACAGTGGAGTTTGTAGATATAGCAGGGTTGGTTGAGGGTGCCAGCAAGGGTGAAGGCCTGGGGAACCAGTTCTTGGGACATATCCGCTCGGTGGATGCCATTGCCCATATCGTCAGATGCTTCGATGATCCGGAGGTGGTCCACGTTGCGGGTGGGGTGGATCCTGTAAGGGATATAGAGGTTATAAATACCGAGCTTATTCTGGCCGATCTTGCCACCTTGGAGAAGAGGCTGGGGAAGTATTCAAAGGTGGCAAGGGCCGGTGACAAGGAGGCGGCAGAGGCGCTCTGCCTTTATAATAAAGTATCCGGATGTCTCGACTCAGGCCGGCCGGCCAGGGTGCTTGACAGAGATCTTCTGCAGGACCATAGGGTTAAAGAGTTGAACCTCCTGACTGCCAAGCCCTTACTGTATGTCGCAAACGTGAGCGAAGACGACCTGGGAGGAGATATGGAGTATGTACTGGAGGTTGGGAAGATAGCGGGGGAAGAATGTGTGCCTATGGTAATCCTCTCCGGCAAGATAGAGTCGGAGGTGGTTGAGCTGCCTGAGGAGGAGAGGGAAGTGTTCCTGGAGGGCCTCGGATTGAAGGAGTCCGGGCTCGATAAGCTCGCAAAGGCCGGATATCGGCTATTAGGGTTCATAACCTTCTTCACAGCTGGAAAAAAGGAGGTCAGGGCCTGGACGGTAGAGACTGGGACGAGGGCCCCACAGGCTGCCGGTGTCATCCATTCCGATTTCGAGAGGGGGTTTATAAGGGCGGAAGTCGTATCCTATGAGGATTTTAACAGGTACGGCGCATGGACCACGTGCAAGGATAATGGTGTTGTCAGGTTGGAAGGGAAGGAATACATGGTCCGTGATGGAGATATAGTCCATTTTAGGGTTGCGGTCTGAAAAATGCGCAGTGTGAGAGAAGGATTTTGTATATAAAGCGCTCCTGTAACTTGCCGCGCAGAGCGTAATCCTCCATTTTGCCGCTAAAGAATCCACTTTCAAATCCGATATCCAATATCATTATGCTTGACATATACGATATCTTTTTATAGTCTGTAAAGTGTTTATACCGGCTGATCCTATGAAACCAAGCATTAAATTGATCATCCCATCCTTCCTTGCAGCCATTGCCGTACTGTTAATATCCAGTCCCTCCATGGGAGGAGCCGGCAGCCGTGTCGGCGAGGTATTTACGTATGCACCTCCGGGAATAGGCACGGCGGCTCACGATGGATCTCTCTGCCTAAAGTGTCACAAGGATGTATACTCTTCCATGCTCACTTATACCGTTAAGCACGAGTTTGGAAAGAATGGATGTAAAGTGTGCCATATCAAGAAAGAGTCCTCCCACGTCAGCAATATTCCGGTTAATACAGACTCTAAAGAAAATCTGCTCTTCCTGGATGTTAAGGCATCCAGTCCGTATGTTCTCAGGGTGAAGGCAATGGATGGAGAAGGAAATGAGGCGGTATCGCCGGAGATAGCCTTTATCCCTTCGGAGATCTACAGAGATATGACGGATGATAATACGGCCCCGATGATACGCAACCTGCACGTTGAAGAAGTGAAGGAGGGTGTGTTTCATTCTGCAACTATAAGTTGGGAAACGGATGAACCTTCCACATCCCAGGTGGAGTATGGTGTATCGAAAAGAGGATTCGGAGATCATACACTGTTAAATGATGATATCCTTACAAAACAGCATAGAGTTGAGGTAGGTGGTCTCGTACGCGGCAAGACCTACTATCTGCGCGCCATTTCGAAGGATATTTATGGGAATACGTCTGTTTCAGAAAGTATGAAGGTCAAGGTGAAAGGTCCCTTCTCCACCAGGAAGGCGGAGCCGGAGCCGGATATCGAACTCTATATAGAGGATGTTTACCTCTTGAAGATAGGAGACAGAACCGCCGTTTCTTGGAGGACCAGTAAGAGTGCCAATGGAGTGGTGCTCCTGTCTAAGGACACGAAGATGGAGGCCGCTCTATCAGCAGAGCCCCACTATCCAGGTCTGAGCATGGATAGGTACGCCGGTCTTGATAGTTGTATAAACGGGGACTGCCATGACAGCGGCTCTAGTCGTCTGGCTTCACACCCCTCAGGTGCGGTTTCATGGTACGGTCTTTTGCGGCCCGACGACCTGCCTCTCGCAAAGAATAGCATGATATTGTGTACTACATGCCATACCCCCCATGGTGGTTTCTATAGCCGTATCTTAAGAAAGAATAAAAACGAGTTGTGCAGTTCATGCCACGTAAATTGAGTATGCCCAGCGAGCGCTTGTCTATATACCTGTCTAAGCGAAGATGCTTCTAGTCAGGCGGTTTGCCCGCACAGGCAGGCATTAGACGGCGCTGCCATGAGGGCTTGAGGGGATGGTGGATACGCCGGATACATGCCCGGTTATCAGAGGTATGAGGGTTGATATAGTGGCGTTGGGCTCTATATCCCACCGTTGTGTCCCTGGACTTTGTAAAGATTCCAAGAGTTGCTGTGAGAGTTACGAAGTCTGCGTAGGTAAGAAGGAGTTGCCTGATATCATAGGCATTATGCCGGATGCCTCCACCTTTTCTCCTGACTTGAGGTCCGGTGCCGATTACAACAATGTGTTCGAAGAAGTGGCGTACGGCCTGTCATCGATTGATACCAACGAAGACGGACTCTGTTCATTTGCATATCATGGAGATGAGAATGATGTCCTTTGTTCTCTCCATTCCGCCGCTATGGAGCTGGGCCTTGAACCAGCCTCTGTAAAGCCAAGATCGTGTGTTCTGTGGCCGTTGGCGTTGTCGGAGGGCGGGGACAAGGTGCTGTCCATCCAGGATGATGCCTTTTCTTTTCCATGCAACACGCCGAGAGACGGAGGGCTCGGTGGCCTGGACAGGTCTGTTTCAGTTATAATTTCAGACGTCTTTGGAAAAGAATTTCTTGCTGAACTTATTGGGATAATAGATGCAAGGGGGGGTGAGGTCGTTCAACCGGGACAATAACCAAAGGCGGGTAACCGGAGGGCTGTTGAACCGTGACCCTGTTATAGTCAGTGCGTGCCTGGTTGGAGTGAATTGCCGTTACGATGGTGGTAGTGCATTCAGGGAGGATGTATTGGAGCTCCAGGGAAGGCCACCCATACCACTCTGCCCGGAGCAGTTGGGTGGCCTCCCGACCCCCAGGGTGCCGGCGGAGATATCAGAAGGGGGCGGGAGGGATGTGTTGCGAGGGACTGCGCATGTGGAAGATCTCAATGGCATGGATGTGACTGAGAGATTTTTAAACGGGGCATACGAGGTCTTGAAGATTATGCGGCTATTTGATATAAGGAAAGCTGTCCTGAAGGATAAAAGCCCGTCATGTGGTGGAAAACAGATATACAGAAAAGGCAGGCTTATAGAGGGTATGGGTGTCACCGCCTTCTTACTCAATAGTGCAGGCATAAAAATAAAGGTTGTAGAGTGAATCTTAAGGAGGTGTTTACATGAAGATTACATATCACGGTCATTCCTGTTTTCTGGTCGAAGGTAGCAAGGGGAGCATAATATTCGATCCTTTCTTGAAAGATAACCCGCTTGCAAAGGTGAAACCACGGGATATCAGAGTAGACGCCGTACTTGTAACCCACGGCCACTTCGATCATGTAGGCGACGCGGTAGAGATCAGTAAGAATAACAATGCCATAGTAATAGCCCCATTTGAACTTGCAAACTACTGTCAGAACAAAGGAGCCGCCAGCCACCCCATGCATATAGGGGGGAGCCATGCTTTTCCATTCGGTACGGTTAAATTAACGATTGCTCACCATGGTTCTACTACGGAGACAGGTGCGACCGGCAATCCCTGCGGTTTCTTGCTGAATATGGATGGTAAGTTGATCTACCATGCCGGTGATACCGGGCTGTTTTCGGATATGAGGCTGATAGGGGAGTTGAATGATATTGACGTTGCGCTCCTTCCCATTGGTGACAACTTTACGATGGGTATTGAGGATGCGTTAAAGGCGGTTGAATTTTTGAACCCCGGAATAGCGATACCAATGCACTACAATACCTTTGATGTGATCCGGCAAGATCCGAACATCTTTGTTGATGGACTCAAGGATTCCCATACAAAAGGGGTGGTACTTGCAATAGGGGAGAGTATGGAGGTCTGACCTGAACAGAATGTACGGTAAGTGTATTCGCCGTCACTTGCTCTAAGGGATCGATTCGGGATCATCAAAGCTTTTGATTAATGGTGTACTGTGTCTCTCCGATAATGTCGTTTTTTATGGCAAATGTGATGAGTTGGGACCGATTGTTGATATCCAATTTCTGAAAGATACGGTGCAAATGCGATTTGACCGTCGGTTCACTTATGTGAAGCTTCTGCGCGATCTCTTTATTCTTCAAACCAAGGGCGACCAGCTCTACTACATTCTCTTCACGCTCCGACAGATTCGGCTTACGCTTCTTCTTCAGTACATTTAGGCCTGTAATGACGTTTCTGACCGTTGCCTTGTCCAGCCACACTTCGCCGCTTGCAACGGCCACTATCGCCTTCCTCAGAAGGGCCGGTGTTGCATGTGACAGCAAAACACCGCTTATCTTTTTGGTGAGGATGGCTGACATTATATTGTCTTCACCGCAACAGGTATCCAAGAGTATGAATTTGCCCGCCTTTGAAAGATCCTCTTCGGTAAAGGTGTTATAGAGTGTTATAAAGTCAACGAGAATTACATCGGGTTCAGATGAATAAAGCTTACTTGTTTCATCAGGACCTACTCCTAAAACATCGATGGTTTCGAACTCGTCATCAACATCAAGTATCCTTTTAACACCCTCTGAAAATAGCATGTTACTAAAGGCAAGCGCCACCCTTATAGGCATAAGATCCGTTCCTCCTGGAATATCCCTCCTATGCAGCCAGATGTACCAATTACAGTCTGCCTGAATGATACTTGCTATAGCTACCTGGCTTAGTTGCCAAAACATCATAATACGTAACAAATCTAATATCAAGTTTTTAACTTAATTTTTTGATAATTAAGGCTTGTCTTTGATCTCAATATGAACTAGACTTTAGCGGACCTTAGTGTTTTTTGGAAAACCTATGTCCTTTCCATGTATTGAGATAAGCCTGCCGCCCTGGCTGGATGACTACTTTAGCTGGTCCCGTGGTCCATACCTTAAGGTAGAGGACCGCATGGCACTTGTAATAGAGCTGTCCAGATTGAATATTGACAACGCCACAGGTGGACCATTTGCGGCAGGGATCTTTGATGTACAGTCTGGAAAACTATTGGCCCCTGGTGTCAATATGGTTGTGACCGGGAACCTCTCGGTTCTCCATGCGGAGATAGTGGCCATGATGATTGCGCAGAGGATTATAGGCCATTACGATCTTGGAAGCAGTAGTATGGGGGGGTCTTATGAATTGGTTGCGACGACGGAGCCGTGTGCCATGTGTCTTGGTGCTATCCCATGGTCCGGCATCAGATATCTAGTCTGCGGTGCGCGTGATGAAGACGCACGCAGTGTGGGCTTCGATGAAGGGGTAAAACCGCCCGGATGGGTGCGTTCCATGAAGGATAGAGGCATACGGGTCTTAAGGGATGTCCTGCGAAGTGAGGCTGCGGGTGTACTGAAGCGATACCATGAGAGCGGCGGAATAATCTACGGCAGCATGCAGGGTCGTTTGCCGGAACGGCCACGCTAGGCTATCTTCAACAGGACCTTCAATACACCATCCTGTGATGCGGTCTTGAATGCCTCTGCATATTCGGCCAGGCCGTATGTTGCTCTGATCAGTGGTTTGACGTCGATGGACCTGTTATCTAGGGCCTTTATAGCAGGGCGGAAGGGCCCGCATCTGGAGCCGACGATTGTAATCTCATCGACAACGACCTTATTCAAGTCTATCTGCCTTGGTCCGTTAAGAGTGGTCTTGATGACCAGCCTTCCCCGGGGACGTACCAGCTCCATAGCGTGATCTGGCCCTGCCGCAGAGCCTGTTGCATCGATAACAACATCGAATTTTCTATCGCCTATTTCCGGCCTCAGAATGGCCTCTATCCCCATATTCTTAAGGATGGAGAGCTTTTCTTTATGTCGACCGATTACAATAAGCCTTGCCCCGCGCACCGCAAGTGCCTGGCCTATAAGGAGGCCCAGCTTTCCGTCACCTACAACCGCTGTGTCATCTGCCGGCCTTAGTTCTACCTGGCATGTAATTTCGAGGGCTGCGGCGAGGGGTTCTATAAAGACAGCATATTCATCGGGGAGGGAATCGGGTATTATGTGGAGATTCCTTGCCGGGAGTGTCAGAAAATCGGCAAAGGCACCGTCCTTTCCAAGTATGCCCAACACACTGCGATGGTTGCAATGGTTTTCCAAGCCACTGTGGCAGTAGTCGCATGTGCCACAACCTATATTGATCTCACCTACGACTCTCCTCCCTTTAAACCTCACGTCGTCGCACTCTTCTACTATTCCCGTAAACTCGTGGCCCGGTATGCCGGTGAAACCCATATACCCCTTTGCTATTTCAAGGTCCGTATTGCACAATCCGGCTGTGGTAACCCTTATCAATGCTTCGCCGTCTTTTGGCTTGGGGGGAGGATGGTTCTCTGTATACATCAATTCCTTGTTGAGGGTGACGGCACGCATCTCTATTCTTACCTTTAATGCCTTTTACGGCCTCATGAACATGCATTGCGAGCGTAATATAACCTGTCCCGCCAGATCGATCTGTCTGCCAAGATTGACAGGCATGCATGGATCTTCAATGTCCGCTTTCGACACTTTAGATTCATCAAACAGGCTATTTCTAATTCTACCGGACATAGGCAGCCGCTTGTCTGCGTGCCTACGAGTTGGTGATATATGTCTCTTACAGTCTATCGTTTTGATACCGTTTCCAGGGGGATCTAGTTCTTTGATGGGACCAGCATGATCTCTACTGTTCTATTGATGGCACGTACATCTTCTCCATTCTTTACGGGCAGCGGTCTGTAGTGCGCAACTCCTTCCGCAACCATCCGCTTGGGGTCAACTCCATATCCCCACTGCAGCACCTGTATGACAGAAGTGGCACGTGCTACGGAGAGTTCCCAGTTCGAGGGGTACCTTTTACGTAACTTTGTCCCTGGAGGCAGTTCATCGGCATGGCCGGTAATCCTTATGGTATGGCTTTCAGACCTTTTAAGGATGGGTGCTATCCTCGCCAGTATCTCCCTTCCCTTCTTCTTGACGGTGGCGGAGCCCGAGTCAAAGAAGAGCCTTTCAACCAATTTAACCCGAACAGCGCCCTCCAAGGTCTTGATCTCTACCTCTTTGGCGCTTATCTCCTCTTTGAGTTCCTCGATCATATCCTGCTTTGCCCTCTCCTGCTCTTCCTTTCTGGCCATGGCCTCCGCATAAGACTCCTTCTGCGATGAAGCCGAGTATTCTAACTGCGTCAGCCTCATTTGCAGTTGCTCATTCTCCTCCTTCACAACTGCGCACTCTTTCTGCAACGCTTGGTGTGTAGTGGTACCGACACAACCGGATAGGATGATGAATGCAGAGGGAATAATGAAGAGGCCAATGTTCCGGAGCGTCACTTTCATATCAGTTAATATCCTTTTTCACTTTATGCCACGCCGCCTGCCGCATGTCATCAAAACAGGCGGAACGAAGTCCGGATTGAAGCTCCCTGCGGCAAGCTACAGGGTTAGTGAGCGATGCATGTTCATGGTGTCAACGGTCTCCATACGGCTGCTAGTTGACTTCTGTCACTCTTGTTTGTGAAGATACTCTAAATAATCTTTGCGGATATGTCAAGAGATATAACTTTTGTTGCCACGGTAGTTATACCGGTGAACTTTCGTGGGCTTCCTTGCTTTATTTCTGCGGTTCTATTATTACCTTGATAGATTTTCCTCCTTTTCCTACCAGTTCGAAACCTCTGGCTATCTCGCCGAGACCCAGGCGGTGTGTCACCATCTTTCCTGTCTCTATCCTGCCAGCCGCAAGCAGTTCAATAGCCTGCAGAAGTTCTTGTGGAGGCCCGGCATATGAAGTTGTTATCTTTATCCCCTCGCGCCACATGTCCCAAACCGGCAATGCGATGGTCCGATCCGGCATAAGAGGTGCGAATATTAGTAGAGTGCCTCCCCTCTCTACCGACCTTATACCGTCCAGTATTGCCGCCTCAGCACCTGCGCACACCGCAACAAGGTCCGCCAATATACCTCCGCTCTTCTCCCTAAAACGTTGAGGCAGATCTCCCCCGGCCTTCAATGCGATATCCGCTCCGAGGGCGGTCGCAATCCCCAGTCTTGAGTCGCTTATATCTACGGCACAGATGGTTCCAGCACCCATGGCTTTTGCCGCCTGTATATGGAGTAAGCCGGATATGCCGCTCCCGATTACCATAACATTCTGTCCAGGCTGGAAACCGGAGACCCTCAGTCCCCTCAGGACGCAGGCAAGGGGTTCAACGAATGTACCGTCCTCGAAGGATAACGTGTCAGGGAGATGGAACGTGCCACGGTCGACATTGAGCTGCGGGACATTCACGTATTCGGCGAAACCGCCGGGCACGAAGTTGGTCGTCCTGAGGGTGTCGCAGACCGAATAGTTGCCTTTAAGGCAGTGTCGGCATGTGTTGCAGGGGACGTGGTGGGTAACCACCACCCTGTCACCGACCCTAAATCTATTCACCCCTTTGCCTACCTCTGCAACCACCCCAGCGACCTCGTGGCCCAGGACAAGGGGGGCCTTCTTGATGCGGTACCATTCCATCACGTCGCTGCCGCATATCCCACTTGCCTCGATCCTTACAAGCAGTTCTCCGGGTCCGGTCTCGGGTACGTCCATCTCTTCGAGACGCACGTCGTTGTTGTTGTAATACATCCCTACACGCATCAGAGGCACATCCTAGGCTACTGCTGTCTTCACGTTGTTTGCCTTCTCCGACTCGTAGATCTTGTAGCCCTCCTCTACGGGGATGTTCTCGTGTACGATGGCGCGAACGGCCTTGATCATACCCACGGGACAGTCGGACTGGAATATGTTCCTACCCATGTCCACCCCGACCGCACCCCTCTTAACGGCGTTATGTGCCAATTGCAGAGCGTCATTTTCCGGGATTTTCTTGCCGCCTGCAATAACTACGGGAACAGGACAGGTGCTGACAACTCTCTCAAAGTCGTCGCAGTAGTATGTCTTCACAAAGTGTGCGCCCATCTCGGCTGCTATCCTGCAGCATAGGGCAAGGTAGCGTGCATCCCTGACCATGTCCTTACCCACTGCGGTTACGGCGAGCACAGGTATGCCGAACTCCTCTGCGTCGTCGATAAGATCTGCCATGGATTGCAGTGTTTCTCTTTCATTGGGAGCTCCAACGAAGATGGAAAGGGCCACCCCGCTTACATTCAACCTGATAGCATCTCTTATGGATACCGTGATGCCTTCGTTTGAAAGGTCGTCTTTCAGTACACTGGTGCCGCCCGAGACCCTCAGGACGATGGGTATGTCGGTCTCCGGGTCTACACAGTTCCTCAGCACCCCCCTTGTAAGCATGAGAGTGTCGGCATAAGGGAGCAATGGTTCTACCGTCTTCCCAGGTTCCTCAAGACCGGTCGTAGGTCCGAGAAAATAACCGTGGTCTACGGCCAACATTACAGTACGGCCCGTATCGGGCTTGATTATCCTTGAAAGCCTGTTCTTAAGTCCCCAATCCATAGCAAAACCTCCTTGTTTTTTTATCGTGATTTCGAAGAATCTTACACGTATGGTGTAAGATAGCAAAGCATGGTCTCTCAGTCAATACTATTTGCCTCAGTTGTCGTTGTGTATGTGTATAGATGGGCTTTTTTGAGGAGACATCCGGGTATCCACTGGTCGGGTCCGTATCATCTGTGTGCGGGAATACCGATGCTTAGAAGGTTCTCCGGGAAGTCACAACCGGCGAGTCGAAGTTCCCTCCAGCAGGCTGTAGACCTGCCTGTAGCGGACAGGCGCTCGCTATGCATGTCCAAGACAGTCTATGTCCGGAGCCGCGACCGGCTGGTATACGGCGCCTTTCTGGTGCGCCTGGAGGGATTCGAACCCCCGGCCTTCTGATTCGTAGTCAGATGCTCTATCCAACTGAGCTACAGGCGCGAAGAAAAAATGGCGGAGAGGGAGGGATTCGAAC
>WGFD01000184.1 GCA_015492395.1 Deltaproteobacteria bacterium
TTCCTGACCCTGCCGATAAACCTGGTCCTTTCAGTTACACTGATGGCCCCGCGCGCGTCCAGCAGATTAAACACATGGGAACATTTCAGGCACAGGTCGTATGCCGGAAGGATAAGTCCCTTCTCGACGACCCTGAGCGCCTCCTTTTCATACATATCAAAGAGGACAAACAACATCTCCGTATCGGCATCCTGGAAATTATATTGCGAGTATTCAACTTCATCCCTCCGGTGAATATCTCCATAGCTTATGCCCTTGGTCCACTCTATATCAAATATGCTCTCCACCCCCTGGAGGTACATCGATATCCTCTCCAAACCGTATGTTATCTCCCCGGAAACAGGCTTCAGATCCATACCTCCGGCCTGTTGGAAGTATGTAAACTGTGTTATTTCCATCCCATCCAGCCACACCTCCCACCCCAACCCCCAGGCTCCCAGGGTCGGGCTCTCCCAATCATCCTCCACGAATCTGATGTCATGTTTCAGTGGATCTATCCCCAGCTTTTTGAGACTGTCGAGATATATGTCCTGGATATCGTCAGGAGAAGGTTTGAGCACGACCTGGAACTGGTAGTAGTGCTGGAGCCTGTTCGGGTTCTCCCCGTAACGGCCGTCGGTGGGCCGTCTGGAGGGTTCGACATAGGCTACATTCCATGGTTCCGGACCGAGGACCTTCAGGAATGTCGCCGGATTGAATGTGCCGGCGCCTTTTTCGACATCGTAGGGCTGATATATTACACAACCCTTCTTCGCCCAAAACTTCTGAAGATTCATTATTACATCCTGGAAATACATCTTGTCCCCCTAAACGATCTTGAGAAACATCTCATAAACTATCCTAGAGACGCATCCCTGTATCCACATCACACACCTTAAAGCTCCACATAGCAAGCCACACACCCGCCGCGCCGCTTCAGGGCGGCGTCAACCCGCCTATTTCATCTATGAAACGGACTGTCCTGAGTTCTTTCCCAAGTTGATATCTCAGAAAATCCCTCAGGACCCGGTTCCCTTCCTCTAAAATAGAAGGGGAAGGCACAAGCCTCCCGATCTTGTCAAGCTCCATCCTGGAAGAGGCCATGAGGAACTTGACCGTCCCCCCGGAGATGGAGATACAACCGCCCGGGCGTTTCTCCCCGCATGAACCACAGATAATACCGCCGTCCCTGGAACTAAAGGAGTACATTTCCCTGTCAGGAATACCGGAACATAAGACGCACTTTCCAAGGGACGGCAAGTAACCCAAGGCGGCAAACAGTCTCATGTTAAAGCAGACGATCACCTTATCGGGCTGCTCCCCATCCTCCAGCATCCTTAAAAATCTCAAGAGAAGATTAAAGATCCTTCCATTGGCCTGCCTCTCCCGCGTCATCTCCCGTACGAACTCGAGCATGTAGCTGCCATAGGGCAGCCTCCCGATATCGCCCTTTATTCCGCCGAAGTGATACCTGGGTTTGGAATCGTCTATCCTTACAAGATCCCTTCCCTCCTTGTAAAAAAAGATAATCTCTCCTAGAGAGAAGGGGTCAAGGCTGTTCACGAAACGCCGCCTGCTTCTCCTGGCCCCCTTGGCCACACCCTTCAGTTTACCGTCACCAGGGGTATAAAAGGTGATTATCCTGTCGGACTCCCCGTAATCGATGGTATCAATAACGATTGCAAGAGATTTATTGTACCCTGTATTCATAGCAGCCCATGCCGTATAAATACCGCCGCCAAACCCAGGAATGAAAAGAAGCCTCCCATGTCCGTACACGTAGTGACGAAGACACTCGCAGACAATGCCGGATCGGCCTTGAACCACTTCAGGACAAGCGGGATCACGGAACCGGCGAGTCCGGCAATAATAAGATTTGCAATCATGGAGAATAAGAGAAGAAGACCTATCATATAGTTTATGCCGAGAAGAAAGGCTATCAACGCCGCACCGGAACCAAGGACTATCCCGTTTGCAAGCCCTACCGTCACCTCCTTGAAGAGGACCTTTCTGGCGTGTCTCAACTCAAGCTCGCCGAGAGCCAATCCCCTGACTACAACAGTAATGGTCTGGGTGGCCGCATTACCACCCATACCGGCTATAACGGGCATAAAGACGGCAAGCATGACCACTGACTTGATGGTATCCTCAAAAAACTTTACGACACTCGCAACCAGAAAGGCCGTTCCAAGGTTGACAACCAGCCACGGTATCCGCATCCTGACAGACCTGGCGGGAGAATCGAGCACCCTTTCGTCCACATTCAGACCCGCTATCCTATAAAAGTCCTCGAATATCTCATCTTCGAGTACATCTACTATGTCGTCCACGGTGACCCTGCCGAGAAGTCTCCCTCCGCTGTCAACGACGGCCATGGAAATAAGGTCATACTTCTTGAACATCCGGGCCACCTCTTCCTGATCCTCACTCACGTCAACCTTCACGACCTTGGCATCCATGATATCCTTGATGGGAATGTGAGGTTTCGCGAGTATAAGTTTATCCAGCGGGACAATGCCTACCAACCTCATGCCATGGTCCACCACAAAGACATTGGAGACATTTTCAACCTCATCGCTCATCCGGCGGACCTCTTCTATCGTCTCCCCGACCGTGGCATCGACCGGAACGGCAACGAGTTCCGTCTGCATCTTACCGCCGGCGGTATCCTCAGGGTAATGCAGGAGCCTCTGAACCTCGTCTGACTCTTCCTTCTGTATGCCCTCAAGTACACTCTTGGCTTCATCGACAGGCAGTTCTCCGATCAGGTCCGTCGCATCATCTGTCTCCATCTCATCAAGCATCTCCACGAGCTCAGTCCTGGAGATGATCGATATAACCCGCTGCCTCATCCCCTCATCCATCTCCAATATAACACCGGAAGCGACTTCGGGGGTCAAGCGCCTGAAGATATCTATCTGCAGATCTTCATCAACGTGACCAAGGAGCCATGCTATATCGGAGGGGTGGAGTTCCGATATGAATTTAATCAGGCCGGCCTTATCATTGGACTCAACAAAGGAATTAAGCCTCTCTAGGTTCTCTTTTCTTACATCTTCCGGCATCTACCTTATCCATAAAAAACGTAAATCACAGATGATCAAACAAAGTATTGCAGCATCACCATATATTACCGGTATCTTTTGGCGCTAGAATATATAAAAAAGACAAGCAAACAGCCTGGAAATCGCGAGCCCTTATCTAAAGGTAGGCTTTATGTTTACAATATTACAGGATATATGTCCAGTGTAATGAAGGTCTCCCAGCATAATATTGCAGTTCGGGCGCATGGCCTGTGCCGGCAAGCTTACACAAATTGCATAAATAAGCAATTTATTCGATCCGGTGTCGCATATAGTACGGCAGGCAGGAACCTCCTTCCAAGAAGGATCAGCGGAAATCAGGCAAAAGGAATACGGATTCTTTCATGGTGAGCTTGCCGGAGACCCCCGGCAATGGCATGCCTTAGCTAGAGCGCCATCAGGCCGAAGACAACTCTTCAGTTGAAGATTGGCGTGGTATCGGCGGATTGCCGCCCAACCTAGGAACTTAGCCCTTGGCCAGTACGGATTTCCCCTGCTCCCTCAGGATATCACCCGCCAGGACCTCCGGGACATAAGACTGCAGCTTTCTCCTGTTTTTCTCCGACATCTCGTTGAATCTGATGGCCATTCCCGGGGAGATTTTCGCCGGCTCGCCATAACTGACTTCTTTATTGTATATTACCTCTCCCTTCGACATGATCTGTTCTTCACCCGGTATCGGAATCCTCACATCGACCATGGTACCAACCGGAAAAGGTTTCCTGCACCTGACGAGCATGCCACCTTCGGAAAGGGTAACGGCATAGTGCCTCTCCGACTCCCCACTGTAAGAGACCACAACCTCCTTGTCGAAGTGCGTCCTGATATATCTTCTCGAAGCAGCTCCACTCTTCTTCAGGCATTGCTCCAGGGTCCTGTGAAGTTCCGATATTTTGATAGGTTTGGTCAGGTAGCCGTCACATCCGTGATCCCGGCAAGCGGACCGTATTTCGGGACTGTGGTCCAAAGATATCATGACAACGGCGGCATGCGCCAGCCCGCCATCCTTCCTTATCTCCTTCAAAACGCCAATCCCATCCATACAAGGCAGGTTCACATCGAGTATGGCAAGATCAGGATTCTGAATCTTCACCAATTTCAGCGCATCTTCTCCATTTTGAGCGGCTATTACCTCAAATCCCATCCTCCTGATAACGATCGAAGAGTACATTATGACGGTTTTACTGCCGTCAGCGATCAAGATAGACCTATTCCTGTAGTTCATCTCTCCTCCTCCATATTATTTATCCGTCTGTATCACTACCACTCCGGAATGAACGCCTCTGGTCACATCTGTCCGCCATTTACATACCAAAAGCCCGAACGGACCGGATGGGGCCAGGGGCTTCTTCATCACACGCAAACAAACCACATATACGTCCTCCTAAGGGCGCTACCTTGTACTCTCGTCCACCCCATCGTCCTAAGCATACGTATACAAACGGAATCCCAACAAACTTTATTATCGTCGAGACATCGCAAAACTTTAGTGTGGAGTCGCATATTTGCGGAACAGCAGGTGGAGTATTGCATAGAGGTACCGCGGCGGGAAGAAACTATTGAAGCTCCCTGCAGGAGGCTGCGGGGAATGCCCTGCCTGCCTGCCTGTCAATCCTGGCAGACAGGTCAATCCCGGCGGGCAGGTGCGTCGCACGCAGACAGGCGCTCGCTATGTATGTTCAGGGACTATACGACCCAAAGACGCTCTTCGTACCTTCATCCCATCCGTCCCAGAGATAGGCCTCATGTCTTCCATCGGCGATAAGGCGGAAGGCATAACGTACCTGCTCCTCGTAAAACTCGCAGAAGGCCCCTGTGCTGTCCATTCTACCGTTCATCTCGTATGCCTCGGCAGGACAGGGTGAGCCGCAGAAGTGCCGGATAGCGCAGCGCTCACATGGTTCGATGTCCTCTACTTTTCTACCGGTAACAAGGTTGAAAGGTCCGCTCGCCAGGGCCTTTTCGATCCCGTCCTTGAATATATTGCCGCCCCTGAACGCCTTAAGTCCCATGAACTCGCTGCACGGAAAGAGGTCCCCGTTCGGCGCCAGGGCAAAAAAACACCTTCCCCCGCCGCAAGGTGAGATGTCACACATAAGACGCCTGGCCGTAGGGGCGATAATGGCCAGCAGTATATTCGCAAAGTTAGCCACCGGCAGTCTCCTTCCCGTCTCCAAATACAGTTCATATGTGCGGTCCAGCGCCCTCAGGAAGTGGGTTGCCGCGGTTCTATCCGAAGGTTTGATCTCCCGCGAAGGGGAGAGCGTGCAGCGTACAATGTTCATGAGACAGGTCGGCACCTCGAACCCATGAAAGAACTCTACAAGCTTTGTCAGGTGGCGCATGTTCTCTCCGGTTATCGTACAGATAACGCTCCACCTTTCGTAACCTCTGAGGCGTTCCATCGCCTCTATAACATCGTTGAAAACACCGCGCCCATCCCAGTTCTTGCGGGTACGGTCGGATACCGCGGCGGTGGGGGCGTCTATAGAGATTCCTATACTCACCTCGCGGCTGGTCAGGAACTCCACCGCCCTGTCGTCCAGAAATACGGCGTTGGTCTGGATACCGAAGCGGAAGTCACCTGTATATCGCTCTATACCTGCAAAGACGGCCTCGCGATTGAGCATGGGTTCCGCACCGTGGAAGATAACCTGTGGAACGGCGGCGGCAGGCATGGTCCGCTCAAAGTAGCGCTTAAGGAGGGACAATGCCTCCAGAAGCCGTCTCTTCGACATATGGCGTCCGCCACGACGTCCCCCTTCAGGGATGTAACAGTAAGAGCAGTTCAGGTTGCACCGCTCCGTCGGGTTGAAGTAGACGGCTGAGGGCTTCAAGGCGAACCTCAGTGTCTTCATTTCCCCGGCGAAAGCGGGGGCCTTTTTGAGGTACGCCTTCGTTAGCCTTCCATCTGCAAGCACGCCTCCGAGGTTGCCGCGCCTTACCAGCGACCAGAAGGCGGTGTCCGGCTCTATAAGGGCCATGTACTCCGGATGTCCTATATCTATCGGTTGAAGCGTCGGGCCGTTGCCGGTGTTTACATAGCGGCCCCTTGGAGGGGCTGCCGCGCCGGACTTCCATCTCTGCGACGCAGCCATTACCGTTTCGCCTTTTTGTCCATGAGGATGTAGTGTGAAAGGCCCGTCCCCCGTGCATCGCAGGCCTTGCGGTAAGCTATCACATCCTTCTTCGCCTTCTCTTTCTTCGTATTCTTCGCCTTGCCACTCTTTACTGTCTCCATCCTTTCGTTCCTCCTTTTTCGGATCTCATACGTATTTTTTGTGCGCCGTATCCATAAAAAAAAAGGGTTCCGACAGGCGGAATAACACCCATCGGAACCCTTTGCCATCAGGTTCCAGAAACGTACGGTCTCAGCAGGTCTTCTGGCTCTCGGGTCTCCGGCGCCTCACAGCCTTCCCGCCGGGGGTATGGACCGGCAGTGACCGTGTAACACTCGTCATGAGGAGCCTCACCGATTACAGCGGCGGGACCGCCACGGAATCGCACCGTGTTCCGGGATACTGAAACCGGTCCATATGATATGGCTTTATATCATATAAGTCAAGGAATTTAGCAGTCCGGTGACGATATTGCGGCATATCGTGAAGATACAGGACTTCCCCCAAAAATCATATCTGTTTGAGTGTAACCTTTTGAGAGTATTATAGAATATGTTTTTGCGAAGTGTCAGGGGCGTTTTTTTGGGGAAAATGGGGGAACTTTTTGCAGGTCTTCCATAAGGAAGCCTCCTTTGGTATAAA
>WGFD01000185.1 GCA_015492395.1 Deltaproteobacteria bacterium
GAGGATGAAGGTAGCGTGATCTTCGGGACCGTCTATGATCCTGTGCTGGATGAACTATTTACGGCCGAGAGGGGTAAAGGCGCGTATTTGAACGGGAGGCCGATAAATGTGTCGAAGACCGATGGGCTGCCGGTCAGTCTCTTGGCGACAGGCTTTCCTTATGACGTAAGGACTTCCAGTAACAACAATCTTGACCACTTTTCCGACTTTGCCATCAGAGTGCAGGCGATAAGGCGCATGGGATCTGCGGCGTTGGATCTTTGCTATACGGCGTGTGGGAGGTTTGACGCCTTCTGGGAGCTGAAGTTACGTCCCTGGGATGTTGCGGCGGCCGGACTCATCGTTGAGGAAGCCGGCGGCATGATAACCGACTTCAGGGGCGCCCCCTTCTCGGTGTACGGTCAAGAGACGCTTGCATCGAATGGCCTTATACATGAGAATATGATCGATGTCTTGCAAGGCCGCGGATGAAGAGGCGTCCAATATGTGTTGATTTTCACGTGCAACTTTATTATTGTGTCAACCATAGTCAATGTTTGTATCCCAGGGGAGATTTGATTTATTCAGAAGGTTCCTAAAGAGAGCGCGAGTTTGTAAGAGCACGTATCCTTAGGAGGTTACAGGAAGACATATGGAGATTAAAGCCCGTTATTTCGATGACTGGGATTGGTGTAAAGCCCGGTGCTGTCCTATAGCCTATCAGGATGAAGATGGGAAGGAGTATTGCGTATTTCATGCACCTGAAGGGAAAAAGGGGCTTTCTCAGGATGAATTCAATGGAATTGTATATGAAGAGATAGATAGGGCGATGGATGAAGGGGTGCCTTGTGATCTTTCCGGTACGGTATTTGATGGAGACATATCTTTCGAGCGGTACAATGAAGATAAGCCGTTACCGCCAATAAACTTTGAAGAGGCCCGGTTCGGTGGGAATGTGGACTTCCGCGGTGTCGTTTTCAGTGGAGATGCGCATTTCGACGGAGTCCTGTTTTGTGGAGAGGCCCTCTTCTCTGGCGCCGAGTTCCAGGGCAAGGCCTATTTCTTTGATACCGCATTCAGGGAGAGAGTGGACTTCTCGACGGTTACGTTTGCTAAAGAACTATACTTCTCGTGGGGTTCCTTTCAGAAGGGGGCGGTTTTTACGGGGGCGGTATTCGAAAGCAAGACCATCTTTAAAAGACCCGCCTTTGAGGAGAAGCGGCCCGACCAATAGCGCCGTTTTTTTATCATAACCAGGTGTGATATACCTCTTGAGCGCGTGGTCGCCTAAATATTCCTTGACGCGCTATGGAAGGAGTTGATAGCCTATTGCCGAAAGAGGTTTAAGATTGGGTGGTCCTTGTTAAGATCTCAGGGACATAATAGGGAATCCCGTTAGAATCGGGAGCTGCCCCGCAACTGTGATGGGAACGAACTCCACCAACCACTGTCTCTAGCGGTAGGCGGGAAGGGGTGGAGAGTAGGTGGCCCTAAGTCAGGAAACCTGCCCGGTCTGGAGTAGAATGCCTTCCGAGGGAGAGGGTATCGATGGTTGTTTTTGCCCATCTTCCCTGCACTGGGAGATGGGTTTTTTGCTTGTCGGGGATGTTATTTGCGGAAAAGGGTGTGAACAGGGGTTTAATCCACATATACACGGGCGAGGGAAAGGGGAAGACGACGGCCGCCATAGGGCTTGCCGTCAGGGCGGCAGGTCACGGGAGACGTGTCTTGTTTATACAGTTCTTTAAAGAGGATGGTGCAGCCTCGGGAGAGAAGGAGGTCTTCAGGAAGTCCATCCCGGAGATAGAACTCATCCGCTCAAACGTGAGGCACCCCATCTTCACCAGGGGGAGGACGGATAAGTCCAAAGTTCAAAAGGCTATAAGAGATACGTTTGAGCTCGCCAAGGCTAAGGTGACGGGCGCTGCCTTCGACCTCTTGGTGCTGGATGAGATAAACAGCGTTATCAGGGGGGGGTGGATCTCCCTGCAGGAGGTTGTGGACTTCTTGGAAGGGAAGCCCGAGTCGCTCGAGGTGGTCCTGACGGGACGGGATGCCCATGTTGAACTGGTTAAGATGGCGGATTACGTTACCGAGATGCTCAAGATCAAGCATCCCTTCGATAACGGTGTCAAAGCCAGAAGGAGCATAGAGTATTGATAGCTTTATAAAGGGCCTGTCCATTCTGCACCGTTAGAGAGCGAATATAAAAAGTATCGTTCTTTACATGTGAAAATTTCCCATAGCTTGCTACGGGGAGCTCGATTGTGCGGCCCGGAGAGAGCTTCAGTTGAGGTGTTGGAGAGCAAGGGAGACGTATGAAAGGGCCAGACTCCGAGTTCATATTTGTTACCGGCGGGGCCAGGAGCGGTAAGAGTGCATTCGCCGCTACCCTTGTTGATGGCATGAAAGGTACGAAGTATTACCTTGCGACCGCCAGGGTCCTCGACATTGAGATGCAAGATAGGGTGGCAAAACACCGGCTATCGAGGGGGGACGACTGGTTCACGCTGGAAGAGCCGAGGGAGATAGCCAGGGTCATAGAAGACAGGAGAGGGGACGGAACGATACTCCTCGACTGCATAACCCTCTGGCTTACGAATCTCATTGAAGACGGATTGGCGGATGAGGAGATAATGAAGGAGATCGGCGTCCTGATAGATGTATGCAGATGCGCCGGTGTAGTTGTGGTATCGAACGAGACCGGATCGGGTATAGTGCCGGAGAACTCACTCGCCAGGAGATTCAGGGACCTGTCGGGCTTCGCTAACCAGTCGATAGCCGGGGCTGCCGATGAAGCATATCTGGTGGTGAGTGGTCTGGGAGTACGGTTGAAGTAGAATTCACATGGGAGGTTTAATTATGTCAATACTTGAAGAGACACTGGCCGCAATCAGGCCTATAGACGGCGATTACTATGAGAAAGCGCAGAGTAGGCTTGACAGCCTTACAAAGCCTAGAGGAAGTCTTGGCAGGCTTGAGGAGTTCGCGGCCAGAATAGTCGCCATTACGGAGAATACCGGGCCGTCTATCGATAAAAAGGCGGTATTCACCTTTGCCGGAGATCATGGTGTCTCGGAGGAGGGGGTATCGGCCTTTCCGAAGGAGGTTACCCCCCAGATGGTACTTAACTTCCTTGGCGGCGGTGCCGGGATCAATGTCTTGGCGGCCCATGCCGGCGCGGATGTCGTAGTGGTGGACATTGGGGTGGACTATGAGTTCGAGGATGCGGACGGCCTTCTGAGCATGAAGGTGAGAAGGGGGACCGGGAATATTCGCAGAGGACCGGCCATGACCCGGGAGGAAGCTGTAAGGTCCATCGAGGTAGGGATAGGACTGGCCTTTGAATATGCGGAGAAGGGCTATCGTATCTTGGGTACCGGCGAGA
>WGFD01000186.1 GCA_015492395.1 Deltaproteobacteria bacterium
CTGTAATGGTGTGGTTTATAAACAGGAGTTGTGGAAGGGCACCCTGACACCGGACATAATGCCGGTGAAGTGTCATAACTGCGATGTCCGTAACCCGCGCGACGCAGATCATACAATTGGGGATGAAGTGGACTTCAAGCCGCCCGAAGAACCGGTGGGTATGGTCTTTGACAAGATAAGGGAGATAGATGGTATGGACAGCGCCGGGCGCTGGAGCTTCTGGATGGGACACTTCTCCAGGTGTATAAGGTGTTATGCATGCAGCAAGGTGTGCGCACTCTGCTACTGCGAGAGGTGCATCGCAGAGAAGAATATGCCACAGTGGATCGAGTCATCGGCCAATCCCCGGGGCAACCTGTCATGGAACCTCATCAGGGCTATGCACCTGGTGGGACGCTGTACGTTCTGCGGGGAGTGTGAGAGGGCCTGTCCGGTAAATATACCACTGAACCTGGTAAATCAGAAGATGGCGCTTGTGGTGCAAGACTCCTTTGATTACAGGGCAGGTTATGACGAGAAGGAACATCCCCCCCTTATCGTCTTTAGCCCTGACGACAAAGAAGAATTCATCAAGTAAATAGAAGGTTAAGACCTCATGGCAGAGAGATACCTGAAAAGAGAAGACCTTGCCAAGCTGATCGATTCCGTATGTAGTGGTGAAGGACTGTTTGTTGGACCAAAGATGGACGGCAGGCAGGTAGTGTATGCGCCGATATCGGCCTATAAAGATATTGTCTTTGACTATATAGTGCCAAGGAACTCCTTCAAGGAGTTCCTCTTCCCGCAGACGGAGGTAATAGCCAGGTATGCCGTACACAAGGATGGCATAGACCTGCAGGGCGTAAAGGCAGAGTCGCCGGAGATGGTGGTCTTTGGCTCAAGACCATGCGATGCCGCAAGCGTTGCATCATTGAGATCCGTCTTTACCTGGGACTTTGTGGATACCTCTTATACTGAGAGAGAAGACAGGATGGTGATTATGACCATAGCATGTACGGATAGAGACGAAGGATGTTTCTGTTCGACGGTGAACCTGGCACCGGACAGTGTTGGTGGAAGCGATCTCTTTCTGAAAGAGACCTTAGAGGGTGGATACCTAGTGGATATAGTTACGGATAGGGGTAGGACCTTCGTAGAAAGGTTCGAAGGGATCTTCTCCGCTGGAGGAGCGGATGTCGATATTAAGCGGATAGCCGACGTGCCCAGGCTTAAGGGGGTCGATGTAAAGAAGATCAAGGAGGATCTGAGAGATACCTCCCACTACGATAACGACGATCTTTGGGCAGGGCTAACGAGGAAGTGCATAGGGTGCGGCGCCTGCACGTTCGTGTGTCCCACATGCCACTGTTTCGATATCGCCGACGAGGGAAGCGCTTTGGAGGGCGAAAGAAGGAAGAACTGGGACGCCTGTCAGTTCGACCATTTCACTCTCCATGCCAGTGGTCATAATCCCAGGGATACCCAGTACAAGAGATGGCGTAACAGGTTTATGTGCAAGTTTAACTTTTATCCGAACAAGTTTTCATCCCGTGGCTGTGTGGGGTGCGGGAGATGTATAAGGGTGTGCCCGGTCGGACTCGATATCACGGAGGTTATGGAAGAGATGTCAGGACGGTAGCCAGCGGTCTATCTTCGGCCACCGGTTCGAACATATAATCTAGAGTAAATCATGAGTAATATTTATTTGCCCCATCTGGTAACCATTGAGGACATATACGAGGAGGCCCCATGGGTTAGGAGTTATAAACTCGTTTTTAAAGATCATGAGGTGAGAGACAACTTCGACTTCAAGGCGGGGCAGTTCGGTCTCTACTCCGCCTTCGGGGCGGGAGAGTCCACATTCTGTCTCGCGTCGTCACCGACAAGAAAGGGATATATTCAATGCACCTTCAGGAGTGTCGGACGGGTCACATCCGCGCTTGCCGATCTCAGTATAGGCGATACCATCGGCTTCAGGGGTCCTTACGGAAACTGGTTTCCCATCGACAGGTGGAAAGGAAAGGATATACTCTTCATAGCCGGTGGAATAGGACTTCCCCCCGTGCGCTCGGTGATATGGAACTGTCTGGATACCAGGGAGAACTTCGGGGATATATCGATTCTCTACGGTGCCAAGGCTGTTGAGGACCTGGTCTACAAAAATGAACTTCGGCATTGGGATGAGAGGCCGGATATCAATCTCGTGCAGACGGTTGATCCCGGCGGCGAGACGCCCGAATGGCAGGGGAAGGTCGGCTTCGTGCCTACCGTACTGGAGGGGATGGCGCCTTCCGCCGGAAATAAGGTAGTCGTTACCTGTGGTCCGCCGATTATGATAAAGTTTGTAATAGAGGTACTGGGCAGACTGGGCTTCGACGACAACAGTATATACACTACCCTTGAGAACAAAATGAAGTGCGGCGTCGGCAAGTGCGGCAGATGCAACGTTGGTGATGTATACATATGCAAAGAGGGGCCTGTTTATACGGCAGCCGAGATAAAACAGATGTACAATGACTTTTAAGGTTCAGAAAGGCGGGATTCGGCGGAATAAGAACAAAAGATATAGCGACTTGACCAAGGTAGCCTGTTCCTTGTTCTGAATTTAGGCTTTTACCTTTTCTATCCTCATATTTTAAAAGGGAGTCTAATCATGGCTGAAGATAAAAAAAAGAAGATAAAACCACTTGCAACAGGTGACAAGACGATCCCGCCGGAGGGCGCAAAGATGATCTCCATCTACATCATGGGGCGGGAATATAGGGTCCCTGAGACCTTGACGATATTGAAGGCGGTCGAGTATGCGGGCTACAGGTACGTCCGTGGGTGTGGTTGCCGTGGCGGGATCTGCGGCGCCTGTGGCACATTCTACCGCTATCTCGGCGATTACCGCCTGAAGACAGGGTTGGCCTGCCAGACCGTAGCGGAGCCCAATATGGTTATAGTACAGCTACCGTTTTTTCCCGCCAATAGGCCCAACTATACCCTTGAGGGTATGGGTGGCGACCTGCATGGTGAATTGAGGAGACTCTATCCCGAAGTCTTCAAGTGTGTAGGTTGCGGTACCTGTACCAGGACGTGCCCCATGGATATCGATGTTATGGACTATATCTCTCTAATGAAGAGGGGCGATCTCAAAGGGGCCGCGGAAAAGAGCTTCGACTGTGTCATGTGTGGACTGTGTGCCGGCCGGTGTCCGGCCCAGATATCACAGTTCAACGCTGCAATGTTTGTAAGAAGGCTCTATGGCCGGTTTATGGCATCGAAAGCGGCGCATCTCAGTAAGAGGGTTGATGAAGTACAGAGCGGCAAGTACGCAATAATGCTCGAAGATCTAACCAAGGCCGACAGTGACGATATCAAGCGGCTCTATATCGAACGTGAGAGGGAGCCGGATATGTCCGAGCCGGGCGGGTGGATGCCTGAAGACACGTCGCACTTGTAAAGAATGTGTAACGTGTATTCTCTACGGATTTTTGAAACGGAGGGACAATGGAAGGTTATATTCCCGAACTGAAAGAGTTGATCAAGAGGGTTGAGGCTACAAGGCCGGCCAGGGTTGAGAGGGCAAAGAGGAACGAGCACTTTCCTGCTCTTACTATGCAGCAGAGGGAGGAATGGCTTAATCTTTACCATCCGGACTATAAAAAGGATGGCCGTAGGGCTGTCAGGATCGGTCCCAATAAGGGCGCCGTCTTGCCGGAAGAGGTCGCTTCTCTGCTCGAATCCAGCAGCAGGATAGATAGTAACGCTATAGACCTTTCAAGGGTGGATTATACTGCCGATGTTCTGGTTATCGGTGGAGGTGGCGCCGGTACGGCCGCCGCGATTATGGCACAGGAGGCGGGGTGCAAGGCTATCATATCCACCAAGCTGCGCCATGGGGATTCGAACACGGTTATGGCGGAGGGTGGCATACAGGGTGCGGATCAGGAATGTGACTCTCCCTATTGCCACTATCTTGATGTGGTCGGTGGGGGCCACTTTACAAACCGCCCTGACTTGGTTGCGGCCCTTACGAACGATGCGCCCCTGATCATAAGCTGGCTTGAGGATATGGGAATGATGTTCGATAAGCTCCCCGACGGCAGGATGAAGGTCAGGCATGGTGGTGGCACATCGAGAAAGAGGATGCACTCCGCCGGAGACATGACCGGCGCCGAGATCATGAGGGTTCTCAGGGATGAGGCCAGGAACAGGCATTGGGACATCACCGTTTTGGAGTTTACTCCCGCCGTAGAGCTTCTGCTGGATTCCGACGGGGGCTGTGCCGGCGCCATCCTCTATAATCTTGAGACGAAAGAGTTTTATATCGTCAGGGCGAAGGCGGTTATTATTGCCAGCGGCGGTTTCGGCAGGTTGCATATCCAGGGTTTTCCGACGACAAACCACTATGGGGCCACCGCAGATGGTGTGGTCATGGCCTACAGGGCCGGGGTTGCGGTGAGTGAGCTGGATTCCACCCAGTACCATCCGACAGGGGCGGTCTTTCCGGAGCAGAACGTGGGGCTTCTTATAACGGAGAAGGTGAGGGGGCTCGGCGCACAGCTCCTGAATATAGAGGGCGAAGAGTTTTGTTTTGCCCTCGAGCCGCGGGATGTGGAGTCCACATGCATTATCAGGGAGTGTGTTGATCAGGGGAAGGGGGTTATGACGCCGGTCGGCAGGATAGGCGTGTGGTTGGACTCCCCGATGATAGACCTTCTTCACGGGGAAGGTACGGTAAAGAAGGAACTGCCGGCCAAGTATATACAGTTCAAGAGGTACGGTATAGACATAAGCAAGGAGCCTATGCTGATATATCCTACATTACATTACCAGAACGGCGGCCTGGTGATCAACGATGAGGGTGGGACTTCCCTACGGGGACTCTTCTCCGCTGGTGAGGTCACAGGCGGTGTACACGGTAGAAACAGGCTCATGGGCAACTCCCTTCTCGATATCCTGGTCTTTGGACGCAGGGCCGGTATGAGTGCGGCGGAATACGCCAAGAAGGACGATAAGACCAAAGTGACTCTGACCCTTGCCCATATCGATAGATTTGAACGCGAGCTCAAAGATGCCGGCATCGAAGGGGCCGTCAGAGGTCCGCTCCTTCTTCCTGACTATACCCCTGACCATGTAAGGGTGAGAAGAGCAAATAAAGAATAAAAAAAAGAATATTGTATCCGTTTACGGTTGCCGGTTCACTGTGAACGGTTGATGAAACAGAGACTAAGAGGAAGCTATGGGCGCTTTTTTGAAGCCCAACCACCGCATATTTCATTTAAAAAACCGAAACCAGTAAACTGCTGACCACAAACGGTCAATCATTCACTACACGGAGGTCTTATGAATATCCATGAATATCAGGCCAAGGAGATCCTGGCAAAGTATGGTGTTGCCGCACCGGGTGGGAGAGTGGTCTTCACTCCTTCCGAGGCCGAAGAGGCCGCAAAGGATATGCTGGGTAATGGCGGTATCTGTGTTGTAAAGGCCCAGATACATGCTGGAGGGAGGGGGAAGGCCGGTGGTGTCAAGTTGGCGAGGAGTCCTAAAGAGGCAATGGAGTATGCGGAGGAACTACTAGGTAAATGCCTCGTGACACACCAGACCGGACCGCAGGGAAAGGAGGTTAAGAAGGTACTGATCGAGGAAGGTTGCGATATCGCGAGGGAGTTGTATCTGGGTATGGTAATCGACAGGGCCGCACAGAGGCTTGTTGTTATGGTATCGAGTGAAGGCGGTGTGGAGATAGAGGATGTAGCCGCCAGGAGCCCTCAGAAGATATTCAAGGAATATGTGGACCCTGCGGTGGGTCTTCTGCCATTCCAGGCCAGGAAGCTTGCCTTCGCCTTGAATGTCCCTAAACCTGCAATAGGCAGGGCGGTGAAGTTCATGATGGGGCTGTATAACGCTTTCACAGAGATCGATGCCTCTATGGCGGAGATAAATCCACTGGTCATTACCAAGGATGGTGATGTACTGGCGCTCGATGCAAAGATAGGGCTGGACGATAATGCACTCTTCCGCCACAAGGATATATACGGCATGCGTGATCTCGATGAAGAGGATCCGCGGGAGGTGGAGGCGTCACGCCATGATCTCAACTATGTTGCGCTTGACGGAAACATAGGTTGTATGGTAAATGGTGCTGGTCTCGCTATGGCCACAATGGATATTATCAAGCTCTATGGCGGGACGCCTGCAAACTTTCTTGATGTAGGCGGGGGGGCCGGCAAGGAGCAGGTTGCGGCCGCCTTTAAGATACTGATGGCGGATGCGAATGTCAGGGCGGTATTAATAAATATCTTTGGTGGCATTATGAGGTGTGATATCATAGCCGAGGGTGTTGTCGTTGCCGCGAACGAGGTCGGCATAAAGGTCCCGCTTGTGGTAAGGCTGCAGGGCACCAACGTGGATCTGGGAAGGGAGATGCTTGCCAAGTCCGGACTGCATATTATAACGGCGGAGAGGATGGATGAGGCGGCGGAAAGGGTAGTGGCTGCGTCGAGAGGTTGAGTGTTGCCGTTGAACATGCATAAAGAGCACCTGTCCGCCAGGATTGACAGGCGGGCGGGCAGGCATTCCCCGCAGCTTGCTGCAGGGGGCTTCAACTGGGCGGCGATGTTGAAGGAAAGCGATTTGGAGGTTTCATGAGTATCCTTGTCAACACAAGTACCAAGGTCATCTGCCAGGGCATCACCGGAGAGCACGGGACCTTTCATACGAGGCAGATGGTTGCTTACGGCACAAAGATGGTGGGCGGCGTGACTCCCGGCAAGGGCGGCGGGGATGTTGACGGCATACCTGTCTTCGATACCGTTGATCGCGCGGTCAGGGAGACTGGAGCGGATGCGTCGGTGGTATATGTTCCCGCTGCATTCGCCGCGGATGCGGTTATGGAGGCAGTGGATGCCGGGATAGGACTGGTTGTCTGCATCACCGAGGGTATACCGGTGCTGGACATGGTCAAGGTGAAGAGGTATATGGACGGGAGAAGTTCCAGGCTCGTGGGGCCCAACTGCCCCGGTGTCATAACACCGGGCGAATGCAAGATAGGGATAATGCCTGGCCATATACACGTGAAGGGGAAGGTGGGCGTCGTATCAAGGAGCGGTACCCTGACCTATGAGGCGGTGGACCAGCTCACACGGCTGGGGATGGGACAGTCTACCTGCGTAGGCATCGGAGGTGATCCGATAAACGGTACAAACTTTACGGACGTTCTGGAGATGTTTGAGAAGGACCCCGGGACGGAGTGTGTTGTCATGATCGGTGAAATAGGCGGGACGGCCGAAGAGGATGCCGCTGAGTTTGTGAAGGCCGACATGAATAAGCCGGTGGTAGGGTATATTGCCGGTGTTACCGCCCCTAAGGGCAAGAGGATGGGACATGCGGGAGCTATTATAGCTGGCGGCAAGGGCACGGCCGAGGATAAGATAGAGGCCATGGAGAGCGCCGGTATAAGGGTGACGAGAAGTACCGCCGAGATCGGGAGTACCGTTAAGGAGATTTTTCAGGGTTAAGTATAAAGAGTAAGACTAAATAGCAGGAGAGGTGGAAAGATGGTAGAACCAGCAAAAGCACTGGCGGATATAAGGATAGACGAGAATCTCTGTAAGGGCTGCTCGATATGTGCGGACTTCTGTCCCACAAACGTCCTGGAGATGCGTGGGAGCGTAGTCGCTGTCAAGGACCTGGAGGCCTGCACGAAGTGCCAACTGTGCGACCTGCGATGTCCCGACTTCGCTATACAGGTGTATTAGGATAATTTGATCGGTTAGTAGCAGTTAGTGAAGGAGTCGTTATCCGTGGCACTCGGTAACCGATGGTTGTTAAACACTTTGGAGGTCTAGATGGCTGAAAAAAAGAAGAAGCTTCTTCAGGGTAATGAGGCTTGTGCTGAAGGCGCGCTCTATGCGGGGTGCCGGTTTTACGCTGGATATCCCATCACACCCTCAACGGAGGTGGCCGAGATGCTCTCGGTTAGGTTGCCCAAGGTCGGCGGCAAGTTTATACAGATGGAGGATGAGATTGCGTCCATTGCGGCTGCGATTGGAGGGTCTATCGCCGGGTTGAAATCGTTGACCGCTACGAGCGGTCCCGGATTTTCGCTTAAGCAGGAAGGAATAGGATTTGCATGTATGGCGGAGATTCCGTGCGTAATTGTCAATGTCATGCGTGGCGGGCCTTCCACCGGATTTCCCACCGGTCCGAGCCAGTCAGATGTTATGCAGGCGAAGTGGGGTACCCATGGAGACCATCCAGCCGTGACGCTGACACCCTCTACGGTACAGGAGATCCTTTCGGAAACGGTGAGGGCATTCAATCTGGCGGAGCGCTACAGAACGCCTGTGGCTGTACTGTATGATGAAATAGTCGGTCATATGAGGGAGCCCGTTGTCATTCCCGATCCTGGAGAGTTGGAGGTTGTCGACAGGGAAGGACCTACTTGTTCGCCCGAGGAGTACCTGCCTTACGATGACAGGTATGATGTGCCGCCCTTCGCTCCGTTTAAGGGGGAGTATCGTTTTCACATAACAGGTTTGAACCATAAGACCGATGGATTCCCAACGAACGATCCTGCCATTATCGATTGGGGCAACAGAAAGATAGTCGATAAGATCGAGAAGAATAGGGAGTCCATATGTGAGAACGAGGCGGTCTATCTGGATGACGCCTCCATAGGTGTATTCTCATATGGTTCCATTGGGCGGTCCGCGCGGTACGCCGTGAATGAGGTCAGAGAGAGGGGTGTGAAGGCAGGGCTCCTGAGACCCCTTACCATCTGGCCGTTCCCGGATGGGGCCGTTAGTGAGATGGCGGAGAATGTCAAGGCGATCATAGTACCGGAAATGAATCTGGGGCAGATGATCCATGAGGTCAAGAGGGTTGTCCATGGCAGGTGTGAAGTCGTGGGTATCAACAGGGTGGATGGTGAACCCATCCACCCGCAACAGATCATAGATATAATTGAGAGGTATAGTTGATTACATTACACGTATACGGAACTTATCAATAAACGAGGAGGTCAGGATGTCAACACCAGCAACGGCGGCCAAAAAGAAGGTGCCATTTGACTACTCAGGATACTTGAGAGCGGGTAAACTGCCCCATATCTGGTGTCCCGGGTGCGGTCATGGCATAGTGTTGAAATCCCTTCTTAGGGCCATAGATGTCAGTGGATTTACCAAGGATCAGCTATGTATGGTCTCCGGTATAGGCTGTTCCAGCAGGACTCCGGGTTATGTCGACTTCAAGACCCTTCATACCCTTCATGGCAGGGCATTTTCCTACGCTACTGGCGTTAAGCTGGCCAACCCGGAACTAAAGGTGATAGTGGCGAGCGGTGACGGTGATGCACTAGCGATAGGCGGCAACCACTTCATTCACACGTGTAGAAGGAATATAGATATGACTATACTCGTCTATACCAACTACATATACGGAATGACCGGCGGACAGTATTCTCCCACCACACCTCAGGGGGCTATGGCTACGACTAGCAGGTATGGGAATATAGAGCCCGTCTTTGACACCTGTGAACTTGCAAAGGCATCAGGTGCGACATTCGTGGCCAGAGGGACGTCGTACCACTGCCAGGAATTGGAGAAGATACTGCTCGCCGCTATCAAGCATAAGGGAACATCCGTTGTTGAAATAATAGATCAGTGTCCGACTTACTACGGAAGGCAGAACAAATTGAGGAGCGCAACGGAGATGATGGAGATCTTCGAGAAGAACGGTACCGTTTCGGTGAAGCAGGCTGACAGGTTGCCGCCGGAAAAGGTGGAGGGTAAACTGTTGAGGGGCATACTATACCAGGTGGAAAGGCCTGAGTATTGCGAAGAGTACGATAAGTTGATAGAAAAGGTCAGAGGACAGTAAATGGCCGTTTGTGTGCGTGCAGTCCTTGATGCATATATCTCCCACGTACAACGAATCATAGCTTTCCAGGAGGCTTGAATGGCTAAGAGATTTGAAATAAGGTTCAGTGGTTCCGGTGGGCAGGGAATGATACTCGCCGGTATAATTATGGCGGAGGCGGCGGCCATATACGACGACAAAAATGCCGTACAGAGCCAGTCCTATGGTCCCGAAGCCCGTGGAGGGGCCAGTAAGGCTGAGGTAGTGATCAGCGACGGTTCAATAGACTACCCAAAGGCGACAAAGGTCGACCTGATGCTGGCGCTTACACAGGAGGCGAGCAGCAAGTACAGCAAGGACGTGAAGGACGGCGGTATCGTACTGGTAGACTCCGATGCAGTCAAAGAGAAGCCGAATGGCAACTTTAACGTATACAGCTTCCCTATTATTGAGACCGCAAGGACCGAACTTGGAAAGACCATCGTTGCCAATATCATGTCTCTTGGAATGATTACGGAGCTGACCAATGTCGTAAGCCATGAGGCCATCGAGAAGGCGGTCCTTGCGAGAGTCCCTCCAGCCTTTCTCGAGCTCAACAAGAAGGCCCTCCAGATAGGTTTTGAGAAGGCGAAGGTATTAAAGGCGGCCTCTTGAGCCGTACGCACATCTGTTTACGGTGTTGCGTATGGCCGGATGACAGCCCAGCAGCAAGGAGGGTTATCATCGCTATAGGTTTTAATTGCCGGGTCTTGGCGGCAGATAGGGCACCCGCCCTGTTTCCTGTATGAAGACTACGGCACATGCCGGAGGTTACGGTAAATTCGCAAGCCGGGTGTGAAGTCCAGAGAGTGTGCCTGTTGTGAGACCGCCGTTCATCATTCCATTCAAAAAGTTCCTGATGTGAGGTGTCTGTAAGCAAGGGGTAAGATGTATTCAGCGGCATAAAGGTTTCTCGCAAACTTATCGATATAGATTTACGTGGCGTCGGTTTCCATGTTCGTCCGGATACCGGGGTTTATTCCGTTTCGAAAGGAGCTGTTTTGTGTAGTAGAGGGGCGTTGCTCCAGTAATCCATTCGAGGGTTCATTGGTTACCCATGATGTCATCATAGTCGGTGCCGGTCTGGCCGGTATGAGGGCCGCTGTAGAGGCGGCCAGGGGTGGTCTTGATGTGGCGGTAGTCTCCAAGGTCCATCCTGTAAGGAGCCACTCCGTTGCAGCCCAAGGGGGGATCAATGCTGCCTTAAGGGAAACCGACTCCTGGGATGCTCATGCCAAGGATACGGTTAAAGGCAGCGATTACCTCGGTGACCAGGATGCCATAGAGGTGATGTGCAGGGAAGCACCGGAGGATATCATGGAACTTGAGCGGATGGGCGCGATTTTCAGCCGTGACGAAGAGGGCCGCATAGCTCAACGACCTTTCGGCGGAGCCGGTTATCCGAGGACCTGCTACCTGGCGGACAGGACAGGACACGGACTGCTGCACCTCATGTATGAGTTGCTGATGAAACATGACATCTCACTCTATAGCGA
>WGFD01000187.1 GCA_015492395.1 Deltaproteobacteria bacterium
ATACCTATGCCCCCGGAATGTTTATTGTTGACAAAAGATGTAAAGTTGGTGTAGATTCCTGCCGAATGATTGGTATGAAAACGGCGTGTCGACGGCAATTAACCTGTCAATCAAGGAGGAATGGAGATGAACCTTAGAAATCGTGTCCTCTTCCCGCTTTTTATAGTCCTTTTAGCGGTAGGCAGCATGGTCTTTGCAGAAGAGTCGGATATGGTGAAGAGTTTTAAGGAAGCGATACAGTCCGGAGACACCAAGAATATGAGATCGATCGTTGAAGAGAACAGAGAGAATGTACCGGCGGAAGTTGATAATCTGCTGAACCTGTCATTGTCGGACACTTCAACGGAAGAGAGGGATTCAAAACTGTACATAGCCGAGACAATGGCCAAGGTGTATAAGGACGTTTCCGGTGATGTTGAGCCGCTCAGGAAGGCTAAAAAGATAATCTTCGATACGAAACTCTCCGGACGAATTAGATCCGTAAAGTCCGCAGAAGGTGTACATATCGTGGAGATGCCGGAGGCGAGTGAAGGGATAAAGGACATCTTCAAGCCGGATAATATTGTTATAAAGAAGGGGGAGACCGTACGGTGGGTCAATAAAGACAAGGTGGCGCACGTGTTTGCCTCCATGCCCTTTATCGGGATGGGCGGCATATTTACTCCGCCAATTGAACCGGGAAGTAGCTGGGAGTATACCTTCGAGAAGCCAGGGGAGTACTTCTATATGTGCTTTATTCACAGAGGGATGGTAGGGAAGGCCACTGTGGAGGAGTAGGCAGGCGTATATACTATTCTTACCGTCAGCCCCGGTTCGGGCTTCTTTCCGGGCCACCGTTAGTTATTTCATAGATGGAGAAGCCGTTGGCCGTGTAAAGCCTGCTGGCGTATGTCCTAAAAAAATCGTTAAGCAACCTTATGCTGTTCCCATTAAGGTTGTCTTTCATGAATCGCTCAAAGAGCGGATCCTTGATGAAGAGGTGTGTTATGCCGAAGGCGGTGAAACCATCTCGTAATTCAACGGCGCTTTTTGACTCCTTTATCAGACTTAATACCTTTGTTCCTCCCCTGTCCCAGTATAGATACTCTCTCTCCCAATAGTAACCCCTGTCGCCTGTGAAGAGGAAGAGTACCTTTGTATCCGTTGGAAGGTTATGGTTGGCGAACGCTGTTGCGGCGTAGTCCGGCAACATCCTGGAGAGGTACTGTCTTTTCGTCTCACTGCCGGTCATGTACTTGAGGGGGCTGTGCCGTTTGTACAGAGTTGCTATGTACCGGCCGTTGAATATGAACGTTACGGCCATAAGGGCTATTGCGACATATCTGAACCTCTTTGATGCCATGGTGTTGTTGAAACCGTACACCATTAAGATTATCAACGCTGGGATGATCGGCAGAAGGTATCTGATAACCAGGTCAACGGTAAAGAAGGCTATATAAAAATATGTGGCTGAGAAGAGTAGCATATAGGTTACAGCCTTGTCTCTTGGCCTTTTGAAGGCCAGCGGTATGAATATGAGATAAAGTGGATTCAATACCCCATCGAAATACTGGTGCGAACCGTCCTTTCCTTCCCAGAAGATCCTGAGGGGGGTAAGGAGTGTATACCAGAGATCTTCGCCATAGAGGAGTTTTCTCATCAACAGGGGGGGGAGTTTAGTGATATGCAGTCCGCTCCCAGGGGAGTGGCCGTTCGCAAAGAGCCGGGTGGCAAGCGGGAAGACCGGATCCCCCTTGAGGATATAGTTCCGTATAAGCCATGGCGAGAAGACGGCTAAAGATATAAACATATACAATACGCCCAGCTTGACAGCCTTGGTCTGCTCCCTGGTTCCTCTGCTGTACAGAAAGATCACGGATGGACATAGCACGAAAAGGACGACCAGTGCGCTGTACTTTGTCCCCAGCGCCAACCCCGTGGATAAGGCGGAGTATACTAGCCATTGCTGCCTGTAATCGCTTTCCCGCCACTTAAGTAAGGCGACGAGAGCGAGGGTTGAGTAGAAGGCAAGCCCAAGATCGATATACGCCGTGGTGGATAACTGTGCTACTATAGGCGTCGTGAGATAGAGGATCGCCCCGGTCGTTCCTTGCCGTTTTCCAAACTTTTCCGAGAGGTATATGTATATAATCAACCCGGTCAGTACGGCGAAGAACAGGTGGACCACCTTTGGAAGCGTATCGCTGCCGAAGGCCATGTGAACAAGGTAGAGTAGTTCCAGGTTCATGGGTGCATAGGAAAAGACCATGAAAGGTACCCCGGATATCCCGCCGTTTTCCAGATACAGCTTTGGTATGGCAAGGTGCATGATAAGCTCATCCCTGGCGGTGGGGGGGAGGAGCGTGACAGGCAAGAGTATAAGTATAAAGACGCAAAACGGAACAAGTGGCCACAAACTTATGGTGTAATCTTTTGATGACGGCATCTTTATATGCCGATATAAGAGTGTAATGGTGGCTAGAACAGCTAAGAGTGATAAGGAACCCAAGGATACAGTATTTACTGTTCCAAGTGTTCCCAGGAGAAGGATAAGGAGACTGACGCCTCCTAGTATAAAGCCGAACTCATATAAAAATACCAAGCACTATTCCTGGTTAAATCTATAGCGACAATTGTGATTTATAATGAACCGACGTTATCCCTGTTCCATTTCAAGAATACGGCCATCGGCCTTATCAATCAAGTCCGTAAGATGATCCTTCGCCCCGCAGTCTTTTATAAAGGTCCGGTATCGGCGTAATGCCTTATCTTTTTTGCCGATATTGTCGTAAGATAATGCCTCGCCGTAGATGGCTTCGCAGTCCGCAGGGTCTTCCTGCAAGGCCACTCCGTATTTACTTGCTGCTCTCTTCCAGTCTCCTCTGTAAGCATAAAGTGTAGCCAGATTGTAATAGGTTGCGAAGTCAGCTCCTTTTAACTCTATTGCCTGTTCAAACTCAACTACCGCCTTATCAATAAATCCCTGCGTCATGTAGACCTGCCCCAGCCCGCTATGAGCAAAGCCATAGAGAGGATTAATGGCCAAGGCCCTTCGAAACGATATGGCGGCGTCTTTAACATTATCCGACTTGAAGTATATTTGCCCCAGGTTGTAATGGGCTTCAGCGATTGAGGGGTTTAGTTCAATACCCTTTTCAAAGTTCTTGGTGGCTTCATCCCACTGCTTCCTAGTCATATGAATCTCTCCCAGGTTTACATAGGCAGAATAATTGGAT
>WGFD01000188.1 GCA_015492395.1 Deltaproteobacteria bacterium
CTTCTTGATATTGTATGTTAGTATAATGAAGGCGCTGCGTTCAAAACCGCATGCAGCGCATCTTCTCCGTCAGTCCAGCCTTTTTGACCTTTGGCTTGGTATCTTGCTCTTGCGTAATTGTAAGATAATTCGCCTCATTTTTCCATAATAATTGCAATTATGGTGCCATGCATAAGTAGCTGTTTTGATTTCATTCTTTTGCGCCACAAGAAGGTCTTTTGCCGGTTCATTAGTCACGCATGCCTATTTTTTCAGCATCTTCGGAGGTCTGAAGAATATGGCGCCACCGTCCCTGATGAACGTTGCTACCTGCCTTGGAATGAGATTCTTTACTATACGAATCAACATAGATGCGCTGCGGTCTATGGAATATAAAAAATATAAATTTTATAAAAAATATTGACAGCCGATATTATGTTTGTTACTGTTCATTGCGTGAACAAATGCTTGACGGGGTTGCGGAAAGGTGGTATGTTCATATTGTGAACGATAAAGATGAACAGATGGATGGCTATAAGTACCTGCTGGTGCTGGATGAGATATCCAGGGATGACAGCCTGACACAGAGGGATCTGAGTAAGAGGCTCGGGATTGCCCTTGGACTGATAAATTCCTATATGAAGAACCTTGCCTCAAAGGGTTATATAACCGTATCACAGATCCCCAGGAAGCGGTACAAATACTATCTTACGCCGAAAGGTTTTCAGGAAAAGACTCGCCTGACATATGCACATCTGCGGAACTTTACAAACCTTTACAGGGTTGCCAGGAAGGACTTCAGGCTACTATTCCAGGCTGTAGGAAGAGACAATGTCAGGAGGATTGTCTTCTGCGGTGTGGATGAGGTCACTGAAATAGCATATCTATCCCTTCAAGAGGCCGCACTTGAGCTTATCGGTGTTGTGGATGATAGAAGTGAGGGGAGCACTTTCTTCGATCACGAGGTGATGCCTCTTTCAGGAACCATGATGTTCGAACCGGAAGTCGTCGTAATAACCTCCTTCCAGAGGGGTGAAGAGTTGATGAGGGCGCTATGTGATGCAGGTGTCGACAAGGGGATGATATGCGACATCAGTGGAGGTGGGTGGTTGAAGAGAATAAGGGAAAGAGGAGACGGTTTTGCGTAGAGATAGTGAGCGGTTTGTAGCACTGGTAGGCTTCGGATACTGGGGAAAGAACATACTCCGGAATCTCGATGAGGTTGGTGTGCTCCATACCGCCTGTGATACCGACAGTTCGCTCCTCGCGGCCCGACAGGCTATGGGATGTGTCCGCTATACAGGGTCTTTTGAAGAGGTCCTGAGTAGTCCCGAGATCAAGGCGGTGGCCATAGCAACGCCGGCCTCCAGCCACTATCGGCTCGCAAAGGAGGCGATGCTGGCCGGGAAGGATGTATTCGTGGAGAAACCGCTTGCCATGACTACCGGCGAGGGTGAGGAGTTACTGAGGATATCCAGAGAAGAGGAAAGGGTCTTGATGGTAGGCCACATCCTTCACTATCACCCTGCTGTAAAGAAGCTGAAGGGTCTCATATCCTGTGGGGCTCTTGGGAAGATACAGTACATCTATTCAAACCGTCTGAATATCGGAAAGCTCAGGACAGAAGAGAACATCCTCTGGAGCTTCGCGCCGCACGATATCTCGGTAATCCTTATGCTCCTCGATGAAGAGCCTGTCAGGGTGTCGGCCTTCGGAGGCGCATATCTTAATAGCTCTGTCTACGATACCACCATGACTGCACTTGAGTTCAGGAATGGCGTCAAGGCGCATATCTTTGTCAGCTGGCTCCACCCCTACAAGGAGCAGAAGCTGATAGTGGTAGGTTCCGAGGCCATGGCGGTATTTGATGATGTAAGTGAGGAGAAGCTTTTCATATATCCACATGAGATAGAGTGGCGTGGAGGAACGGTTCCGGTTGTCCATAAAGCGGACTGTGAGGTTGTCCCCGTGGAGAAGATGGAGCCGCTCAGGGTCGAACTTGAGCACTTCATAGCGTGCGTAAATGGAAGGGGTATGCCGAGGACGGACGGTGCGGAGGGCCTGAGGGTCTTGAAGGTGCTGGAGTCTGCTGAGAGATCGCTCCTGAACGGTCATGGGGACGAAGTGGATAGTGGTTACTATCTCCATGAGAGTTCATATGTCGATGGTGGCGCCGATATAGGAAGTGGAACGAAGATCTGGCACTTTTCGCATATTCTCACTGGGTCTAAGATAGGGAGGAACTGTTCCATAGGACAGAACGTGATGATAGGTCCCGATGTGATGGTAGGGGACGGATGCAAGGTGCAGAATAACGTGTCGCTGTATAAGGGCGTAACGCTGGAAGATGGCGTCTTCTGCGGTCCATCGTGCGTGTTTACGAATGTCCATAACCCCAGGGCATTCATCGAGAGGAAGCACGAGTTTAAGAAGACCGTTGTTGGAAAGGGAGCGACTATCGGTGCGAACGCCACGGTCGTATGCGGGAATAGTATAGGACATTATGCCTTGGTAGGTGCAGGCGCTGTTGTAACAAGGGATGTTCCAGCCCATGCAATAGTGACTGGCAACCCGGCCGGGATTATTGGCTGGGTCTGCGAATGCGGTGTTAAGATCGAGGTCGATGGGGGTGCGGCAAAGTGTGAAGAGTGTGGCATGGCGTATGTGACAAGCGGTGCGGGGCTTGTATCCAGAAAGGCCTGATATGAATGTACCTATTATAAATCTCAGAAGACAGTACAACTCGATACGGGAAGATATCCATACGGCGATAGGTGAGGTCCTGGAGAATCAGAACTTCATACTGGGCAGGCAGGTAAGGGAGGTGGAGGAGGACATCGCGTCCTATATCGGGGTGGATTTCGGTATAGGGGTGGCTTCGGGGACGGATGCCCTACTGCTG
>WGFD01000189.1 GCA_015492395.1 Deltaproteobacteria bacterium
CACGCTGTGTTCCAGCGCCGCCGAGAGTTTCCGTATTTCGAACTCTATCTGTTTACGTTCCAACTCCGCGCCGGCCCGGGTGGCGAAGATGGTCATGACGGATCTTGCCAGTCGATCATTCTTTATTGGTTTGTTGTCCATGGCTACCAGGAGACCCAATGGTTTGCCTGAGGAGTTGAATATGGGGATGCCGAGATAACTGTCAATCCCCATCTCTTCCAGAAGATGGTCCTCCGGGAAAAGATCTCGAACGCCGCTGGGATAGTAGCAGATCTCACGTCCCACGATGTTGTCACACGGGGTGCCGGCCAGCCCATATGTTATATTCTTGGCAAAGCCGCCGCCTGACCAGACGCTTATAGTGGCTATCTTGTCAGATCCCTGGCCGGTCAACTCCCCTACGAATGCATGGTGCACGTTCAACGCGCTGGCGAGATGGTATACTAATGAGTTGAAGAATTCGGTTCCTGTTACCGACGATGTACCCTCCACGACGGAACGGAACATCTCGTCGGCCGTTCTGCGGTCGATCTCTATAAGCGCTTGTACGACCTTGTCGGCTATCTCTGCGGCGAAGCGTTCCTCATCGGTGGTCCATCGGCGTCTTGTCCCCGCCTCTTCAAAACAAAATACGCCAGCAAGTCTGCCTGACTGAAATATCGGCGCATGGAGGATGGATGTTATTTTAAGAGGAAGAAGGTATGTGTCTTTGAGCTCAGCTATCCTCGGATCTTCCGGCGCGTAGTCCGCCTTGATGACATTCCCTGATCCAAGCACGTGGAGATACCAGGGATAGCTGCCGGTTTGGAGGCTTGTATGAGTCGAATGCCTTCCCGGACTCTTTTCATAGACGTCCAAACAGTTCAACGCCTTTCTGTCTTCACTCAGAAGCCAGATACTCGCCCTCCCGGCCTCTATCGTTTCTGCAGCGACCTCAGTTATGAATCTGAAGATCCTTTCGGGGTTATCGGTCACGGCCTGGATAGTGGTGGCGAGTTTGACTAGAGCCGCCTGCTGGCGTATCATCCTGTCGTATTTGAGTGTTTCTTCCTCTTCCTCTTTCTTTCTCTTCGTTATGTCCTGGAAGATACTCATGAATGTCCTCTTGCCGGCATCATCCGTATGTTCGGCGGATGTTACATATCCCCAGATGATAGTGCCGTCCCTCTTTTTGAATTGTGCTTCAAAGTCCCTTACCACCCCTCTTTCATGGAGTTTAATAAAGCGTTTCCAATCCTCCGGATCCTTGTAGTGGACCATTGCGTGGTGTTTCAGGAACTCTTCTCTTGATTCATAGCCGAATATTTTCCATATACTCTCATTGGCCTCCAGCACGTCACCTTCAGGGGTCAGAATGGCGATGCCTGCAGGGACGGACTCCATAAGGTTCCTGAGAGTCCTTTCCGACTCCTTGAGTCTTTGTTCCGCCAGTTTGCGCTCTGTGACATCATGGAGCGAGACTATGTAGATACTCTCATTTCCGTAACTGGTCTTTACCGCGTGCATAGCGGCGGTCTTGCGGGTATGATCGTTATGCGGGATCTCTACTTCTACCGCTTCTTTACCGCCGATTTCGTATTCGAAGGGTCTGCCGGTAAGACCATGGATTGAACTTCCCAGGATCCTTTCCGCGGCAGGATTGACATAGCGTATCTCCCTGTTTTCGTCCAGGACGACGATCCCGCCACTGCTGTTTGCCATGATGGTGGGCAGGTATTCCTCCCCTTCTTTGAGTAGATCCGTCCTGGACTTGATATCATGTGCCATTAGGTTGAATGTTCCCCCGATTGTAATTGTAATTTATTAAAATTAAAATACCCGTGTTATGATCTCTTCAAGGGTATGCCGCCGTATTGTCCTTACGGGTTCTAAATCCTGCATGCGCTTCATGCGGCGTGGATTTCCATCTTATAGAACAGCGACTTGACGCCAGTGTGTCGTATACGGACAGGCGTGAGGCGCGAATGAGCATTTTGCCCTGAAAACCACTTAGGTGCATACCGCAAGGCATAGCAGGCGTAACTTCCGCCCTATTAAGATCGGCAAAACCAAGTAAAAGTTGAGGCGTTTGGATGGAGAAAGGATAAATATCGCCGCTATACGGAGCGTTACAACCCTGCATCACTGCGCTGCTCCACGGCTCGTCTCTTAAAGCGCCCTTCGCGTCTCACCTTCGTCGTGTCTCCGGACGCTTTGTTCTGATGCGCTGCCTTAGCATACGCTTATAACATTGTGTGCAACTTCAGGACCGAAACCCTCTTTTCAGGATGGCAGCCCTTCTGTCTGCCATCCTTGTCGGTTCCGGGAGCCTGTACCTTAATGTACACTTCAGTACTATATCGACGGCACCGTCGATGTCTATGAGGTGTCCGGGAGATATGAAGAGAGGTCTTACACGGTCCCTGCTCCTAAGGACGGAACCGACTGTGCAATCTTTGTAGATTAACGGAGAGCGGTCCCCCTTATGCGGACCAGGCTCCTTGAAGGAACCAACGAGCCTGGATTTGGCACAACCTATCGTCGGGATGCCGAGTAGAGTACCTATATGCGCGGCTATGCCAAGCCTCTTTGGATGAGCTATCCCCTGGCCGTCGAACATGATGATGTCCGGGGGTGGTTCCAGACCTTCCAGCGCACAGATGACGGCAGGGCCTTCCCTGAAGGATAGAAATCCCGGTATGTAGGGGAATGTTATGTCTTTCACTGCCTCTGATTCGTCTATAGGTGCGAGACCGGGGTAGTCGTAAAGTACGGCAACGGCTATTACCTTTCCTTCGTGGAAAGCGGCGTCTACGCCTGCGATAGTTTCGGGATACCTCTTCAGAGGAACTATTCTCACCTGCTTTCTGAGGACTTCCTGGACCTCTTTTGCGTCTTCTATATTGTCAGGCCAGTTGATCATATTTTTGTGCTTCATGGGCATCTTGTGCTTCAAGAGCATTGATTTTTATGATACATTCTACATGATTTCAGGCACTATGGAAACAGGATTGGCATGAGTCCACAATACAGGACCGTCAGAGTGAGTGGAGCAGACGGCGGCTTCAGCAGCGTCCACCTTGAACACGCATAGCGAGCGCCTGTCTGCCAAGATTGACAGGCAGGCATTCCCCGCAGCTTGCTTCGGGGTTGGCGAACGTTATTTCTTGCGGCTTGCTGGTGCAAGTTCCGACAAATATCGTTAGGTGACCGATATATTGAGGAAGATATATCCATATCCAATAGTACTGTCTGTATGCCTTATATTGATAGGGGTTGCGGCCCACGTCCTTGCGGCCGGGATCTCCGGTGACGATGGAGGGGAGAATAAGGGGAAGAAAGAGGTCCTGCTCTCCAATATCAGGCAACTGATCTTCAAAGGCAGGCGCAGCGGTGAGGGCTACTTCGGTAAGGATGGCAGGGCGATGGTCTTCCAGAGTGAGAGAGACACTGGCAACCCCTTTTACCAGATATATCTTATGGATCTTTTGGACGGTAATGTAACAAGGGTCTCTCCTGGCTATGGCAAGACCACATGTTCTTGGATGCATCCGGACGGCAGGAGGGTGTTGTTTGCCTCTACTCACGAAGATCCAGGCGTACGCTCCAAGCAGGATGAAGAGACGGAGAGACACTTAAAGGGCGAGTCCCGCCGCTACTCATGGGACTTCGACGAGCACTACGATATCTATGAGTTCGACACCGGGGGGAAGCAGTTAAGGAACCTTACCCTGACCACCGGTTATGACGCCGAGGGTTCATGGTCTCCCGACGGCAGGTATATCGTCTTTGCTTCCAACAGGCATGCCTATAGCGGTGAACTCTCTCCGGAAGAGCGGGAGAGGTTTAAGCGGGATCCATCCTACCTGATGGATATATACATAATGAACGGGAACGGTTCGGGGGTGAGGCGCCTGACTGACCGGCCGGGTTATGACGGCGGTCCATTCTTTAGTCCCGATGGAAGGAGAATTGTATGGCGCCACTTCTCCGAAGATGGCTCCGTTGCGGAGATATATACCATGAAGACAGACGGCACCGATAAGCGCCAAGTTACAAGACTCGGCGTTATGTCCTGGGCCCCGTTTTATCACCCTTCCGGCGATTACATCATCTTTGCCACCAATCTCCATGGTCACGCCAACTTCGAGCTTTATATGGTGGACACCGAGGGACGGTCGGATCCTGTCAGGGTGACATATACGGATGGGTTTGACGGACTGCCCGTCTTTATGCCCGACGGCAGGACGCTTTCGTGGACAGCCACGCGTACGGATACCAAACAGGCCCAGATATTCATGGCGGACTGGGATGACATAGAGGCCAGAAGGTTGCTTGGACTCGAGCCCTCCGTCTCTCAGACGGTGCCTGGGATAAGTGCCGACGACCTGCGGCGCCACCTGGGTTTCATCGCGTCCGAAAGGATGGCTGGAAGGCTTACCGGTTCCAGGGGGATGAGAGAATCTGCAGAATACGTCGCCTCGGTGCTTGGATCTTACGGACTGGAAGGTTCGGGCGAAGGGGGCAGTTTTTTTCAGGAGTTTGAATATACCGCCGGTGTCCAACTCGGGCCGGCGAACAGACTCTCCCTCTCCGTCAACGGGAAGCCGCTCGAATCCGATGTGGACAAGGACTGGCGCCCCCTTGCGTTTTCCAGCATTGGCAAGGTAGAGCCCTTGGAAATCGTCTCCGTGGGTTACGGCATCGTGGCCCCGGGGAACGGAAAGTTTGAGGCATATGATTCTTATGGTGATCTGGACGTTGAAGATAAGTGGGTGCTGGTCTTCCGCTATCTGCCGGAGGAGATTACACCGGAGTATCGGCAGCACCTCAACCGGTATGCGTCTCTGCGCTATAAGGCGATGCTGGCAAGGGACAGGGGGGCTAGGGGATTGATCGTGGTTAGTGGTCCGAATTCGAAGGTTAAGGAAGACCTTGTGAGACTCTCCTTCGATACGGCTATAGCCGGGACGAGTATTGCGGTGATATCCATTACCGATGGACTGGCAGATAAGCTGCTTGTGCCCTCAGGGAAGGGACTCAAGGAGCTGCAGGACGAACTGGATACGGGGAGAAGGCGGGAGGGTTTTTCGCTGAGAGGGGTTTCTCTTGCCGCAGAGATAGATATAGAACAGGAGAGGCGTAAAGGCCTGAATGTGGTGGCCAGGTTGGCGTCAGGGAGGGCTAAGGGCGCTCCCGTAGTAATAGTAGGTGCGCACCTTGACCACCTTGGTGATGGGATAGGTACTAACTCCATGGCCAGGGACGACGAGAAGGGTAAGATCCATCCCGGGGCCGACGATAACGCCTCCGGCATATCGGCACTGTTGGAGATGGCACAGTTCCTCTCTAACGGGGTGGCTGAGGGGAGGTTCAACATCAGGCATGATATAATCTTTTCGGCGTGGTCTGGTGAAGAGTTGGGACTTCTTGGTTCCAGCTACTTCACCAGCACGTTCTTTGGTGGCAAGAAGGCCGAGTCCATCAGACCGGGAGTGGCCGCCTATATCAATATGGATATGGTTGGCAGATTCAAGGACAGGCTCGTGATACAGGGCGTAGGCTCCAGTTCTACGTGGCCGGGGCTTATAGAGCGCGCCAATGTGCCTATTGGTTTACCCCTTTCACTGCAAGAGGAGAGTTACCTGCCTACGGACGCAACCTCATTCTATCTCATGGGAGTCCCGTCATTGAGCGCCTTTACGGGAGCCCATGAGGACTATCACACGCCGAGGGACCGGGCTGATAAAATAGATTACAAAGGCATGGAGAGGGTAACACGCCTGATGGCGCGAATCGTTCTCCTTCTTGCCTCAATGGACGAGGCGCCCGACTATATCGAGATGGTCAAGCCGGCGGGATCGTTCAAACGGCGGGAATTGCGCGCCACTCTAGGTACCATCCCGGACTATTCACGGGCAGGTGCCGGAGGCGTGAGGCTGAGCGGCGTTGCAAAGGATGGTCCGGCATATCTCGCCGGACTCAAGGCGGGCGACACGATTGTGGAGCTTGCCGGAAGAGAGATAGAGAATATCTACGACTATGTCTACACCCTTGAAGCACTCAAGATCGGTGTGCCCCTCAAGGTGGTCATCATCCGCGGAGAGGACCGCCGTACCCTTACGATCATACCAGGTTCCAGGGAATAGCCGGCCGCTGCTGAAGATGAAGAGGCTAGGCCTTGAGTCCTATAATCTCGGCGTCGAGCGAACCGTTCTTGATGCTGAGGATGGCGACGGAGACGGGCAGTCCGAACCTTCTGGGTCCGGCGCTACCTGGATTCAGAAATAGCACTTTGTCCTTCTCTTCGATGGAAGGGTGGTGGGAATGGCCGTGGATGATGACGCTGAAGCCGGCTGTGGCCGGTTCCAGCGCCAGTCTGTTCAGTTCGTGCAGGACATAGAGAAGCTTTCCTCCGATTTCGACAACCTCCGTTTCAGGGAGTTCACCAATCAAGTGGTCGGTATCGGTATTCCCACGCACCGCGACGACCGGTGCCACCCTTCGCAGATTGTCAAGCACATCCTGGCTCCCCACATCACCGGCATGTATGATCATGTCAGAGCCTTTCAGTGCCCTGGCGGCCTCCAGCCGGGAGAGGCCATGTGTGTCTGATATGATACCGATAAGACAGTGGTCTATATCTTGCAAATCCTTTTGCATCTCCATGATACTATCGCTGAAGTTGGTCCCTGAAAAGCGCGTGGCGGGCGGATCCCACGCATCTCACCGCCGCTATAAATCACTCTGGACTCTCGATGAATTCCTTTCGTGGGGTCGTTTCTTAAGATGCCCTGTTCCAAGTATACAATAAAAGTGTTCCCCGTGCCAGCAATTGAAGATCCTCAATTGGGGTTTCTTTCCTGTGGCTCGCTGCGAAGGTTTTCGATTTTCAGACTACTGATGTGAGGTGAGAGCGTGAAAGCGCGCAATCAGATGAGGTGCGGCGCGGCATTTCACCGCGCCATTCACCACCCTCTGTCCCGCCCGGATAACGGTGAGAGATAAAGACCATGCATAAGAGGAGTCGTGCCGGTTTTCTCCGTTATATGCGTGGTATAAGGTACTCCCTCTTCCGGAGGTCCTACATGCCGGATGACTTAACAATAGTCTCAAACTCTCCCTTGTCAAGTTTGGCATCTTTATTGCTGTCAGCCTCTTCAAACTTCTCGGATAGCCACTGGATAGGGAGGGCCTCCTCCACGCTGATGGCCTTGTCATCATTCGTGTCTATATCCTCGAACTTCAGAGTTACTTTGTTAGCGTGAGCGGTGGACACCATCAACGCCAAAACGACCCCTGCCAGGAAATACTTATGCATTTTGATTTCACCTCCTTTCTTTTTCATGTGGATTTATGGTGTAAACTATGTGACGATAGGCGCAATAAATAGCAAAATCTGCGCCAACCGTACTTTTCTTTAATAATCAACTGGTTACAGACATCCTGCAGAGCAAATGCAGATGAAAAATGTTGTTGGATGGCGACAGGGATGACGCGGCGGGGCGGTAAGGTATTGTTAAATC
>WGFD01000190.1 GCA_015492395.1 Deltaproteobacteria bacterium
GGTTGTGTAGAGCGTCAAAGAGGGCCATGCCGTCCATGCCACCCATACGGAGGTCGGTAACCACTATCTGGGGTTGGTAAACTGAGATACGTGCCAATGCCTCTTCACCGCTCTCAACGGTCTGTACATCAAACCCGGCGGCGGTCAATCTCAAAGACAGCAAGCGCAACAGGCTGGGATCGTCATCCACTAAGATGATGCGGTCGTTACTTCCGGTCGACTTCATTTATCCCCTTCCTTTCATTGATGCTCTTCTCTATCGATTTCAATGCCTCCAGTTTTCTTTCAAGCTCCAATCTACGTGTGGTAGCGGATTTCAGGTCGGCCTTAAGCGTGCGAAGCAGCTCTTCTTGGTGCTGCATACGCTCCAGTAAGGCAACTTGATAGTCGGCAAACCATATCGACAGGAGATCTCCGGTTTCATCGCCTAGGATGGGTTTGAGAAACTCAACGGCCTCGGCAGGCCTTCCGCACTCGGGTGCCACGCTAAGCGCGAGGACGATGCGCATGCGGTTAAAGAGGTTATCCTCGACCTCGAGTGTTTGGAGGAGGTGTTTGCACTCATTCGTTCGTTCGGTTGCCGTCAGGCCGTTGAAGTAGTTGCTATATGTGAGCAGCTCATCCAGTACGGTATCAGGAGACTTGATAACCGCTTTTGCGGCAGATTTGTCTTGGAGATGGTCTCCGTATCTTGTGGCAGATGCAAACAACCCGGAGCATCCACCCAATACCACACAGAAGAACGCGATAGGTAGCAGGCTGGAAGCTCTCAAGTATCCTCCCTTCCTATGTATAACGGCAGGTCTACTCGGAAACCGGCGCCGGATCTGCCATGTTTCTGTTCTATAACCTGTACAGAGCCGTGGTGTGCCAAAACGTATTCTCGCACTATGGCGAGGCCCAATCCTGTTCCACGGATATTCCACGCCGGCTCCTCATGGCCCTGATAAAACATGTCGAAGATCTGTTCCCGCTCTGACATGGCAATACCCGGGCCTTCATCGCACACCTCTAGTCGAGCCGTAGCTTCCCTCTGGCTCAGGGTCACCGTAACAGTTCCGCCATGAGGTGAGTACTTTATCGCGTTTGAGAAGAGGTTGCTGATGATGCTTTTCACCTTTTCTTCATCCGCCCGAATGCTTACGTTCTTTTGGAGACGTGCATCGAGGATAAGCCCTTTGGACATCATGAGGATCTTCTGGTCCGATAGTACACTCGTGATAGTCCTGTTTAGATCAGACACCCCGAGATTCAGGGCTATTGACTGAGAAGCGATACGCTGGTAGTCCAACAGGTTTTCGATCAAGCGCTGGAGTTGGATGCTGCCGGAACGGAGCAACTCGACTACCTCCCGCTGTTCAGCGCTCAGCTTTCCCACAATCTCGTCGACCAGCAGCTCGGAGCCTTCGCGGACAGTGGCTAACGGTGTCTTGAATTCATGAGAGACATTGCGCAAGAACCCCTGTTTCTCGTCTTCCAACTGGACAAGGCGCTTGCGAAGCCAGTCCAGGCGCTTCCCGAGGTCTTCCAGGTCCCGTGGCCCTGAAACCATGATTGGATTATCAAAATGACCGGCGCCAAGGCGACGAATAGCGGCGTCAAGTTGACGGATGGGACGGGCGATTAAGTAGGTAAATATGACAACAAGCACCAATGTTGTGGGGACCAGCAGGATGGTCTGACGTAACATCCTCTGCTGGGCAAAGTGTGCCGCTTTGTCGAGATTATCTACTTCCTTACCTACTACACGGATACTCTCTTCCCACAAGGTGCTTGCCAACTCATTTAGGTGGGCAAAGTCATGGTGGATATTCTGCCCCATCTTCAGTATGCTCTCCCGGCGCGTGAGGTTATCGTAAAGCTCTTGTTCTTTCGCAGTGAGCTCCTGCACCTTTCGGCGTATATTGATGTTGTCCGACAAGGCCAATATATCCTGGATGGTTTCGGTGAACTTATTGTGTGTCTGAGTAAATACATCGAGCAACTCGGGGTCCTCCAGCACCTGGTACTGCCTGGCGCTGCGTTCCATGTCCACCAGTTGTTCCATTAGCATCCGGCTGCTCTGCGTTGTTTTGACGGCCTGATAAACGACCTTCTCACTCTTGCCTGCGAGCCGGCCCATGGAGAGGGCGCCGGACATCACGGCAAATATAAGTGGCATCGCGACCAGCAGAAATCCGAACAGCACCAGCACCAAAAGGGACTGCGGCCGCAGGAATCCTACCAGTACGCGGAAGATCTTATCGACCCATACTCCTACTTGAGCGAGGACCGGCGTCGCCTCGATTCTATCCGGTTTTCCGATGTCGCCCATCATGACCTCATACTCTTCTCAATCCGGCAGAATTTTCTCCCGTCTGAGAAGGGACACCGGACTGCCCGCCCTTCATATTCTTCAGATGGACGGTGAAACCTCATTGTAATCCTTGCCATGCAAGTAAGGTTATACTTATATATGTCCTCTGTCAAGAAACAGGTGGTTTGCAAATCGGCTATAACCGGATTTGAAGGTGTCGCTCCGTCGGTTCCGGAGGACTCTGTGTTCCTGGCGTGTTGAACGGCGTATCCAAGGTCCTGGATATGATTTCGAGCGCTTTACCGGATCTGTTCAGACAAAGAAAGGGTTAACCAAGCAGAGGTTAACCCTTTGAGTTGGATGGTGGAGCTGAGCGGGATCGAACCGCTGACCTCCTCGTTGCGAACGAGGCGCTCTCCCAACTGAGCTACAGCCCCATCAATGCAGATAACCCCTGATACCTTCTTCGAAGGTCGTAAGGTCCAGGGCGAATATACCTGTGAGGGCATTATCATCCGTTACATTATCCTCTTCGAGCATGAGGAGTTGATCCCTTGTTAGAGGCGGTACCCGGAGGACGGCTTCCATGATGCCGGCCACAGGTTTCATGAGAGACAGCGGTACGTGTATCTTCAGTCTCTTCTTGCTTATGACCTTTGCTATGCGGTTCAGAATCTCATCAAAGGTCAGTATTTCGGGGCCTCCGACTTCATAGATCTTCTTCTCGTGCCCTGTTTCTGTTGCTGCCTTCACCATCCCTTTTACGAGGTCCTTTATGAAGACCGGCTGCATTCTGTTTCTGCCGTTTCCCGGGACCACTATGAACGGTGATAACCTCATGGCCCTTGCGAAGAGGTTTGTGAATTTATCCTCTCTTCCGAATATCACAGATGGTCTGAATATGGTATAGTCCAGGCCAGATTCCCTGACTATCTCCTCGGCTTCCCATTTGGTCCTGTGATATTCACTCCTTGCGTTCGCCCTTGTGCCCAAGGCACTCATTTGGATATATCTTTTTATGCCGTTCTCCCTGCATGCCTCCACCATGTTTCTGCTTCCCTCTACATGAACGGTCCTGAATGTCTGGTCGCCTCTTTGAAGCAGTATGCCTACCAGGTGTATGACCATGTCGACCTTTCCACCGCATAGTGCCTTGAAGGCCGACTCCCGCGCCGTCACATCGCCTTCAAATACCTCGATCCGGGAAGGAATATTCCCGTAATCACGACAGAATTCCGCAGGATCTCTGAGTAGACACCTTACATGCCTGCCTTTGCGCAACAGTTCGCTCAGAAGGTTTCTGCCGACAAAGCCTGATGCACCGGTCAAGAGTATCATGCCTGGTCCATGACTAGCCTTCCTTTGACCTGGATAGCACGTCTTTAACTGTGTTCTTCAGCTCGCTTAGATCGGATGACTTGACGACATATGCATCCGAAGCCCAGGTGCCGAAGTCCTGTTTATAATGGTGATAGGCGGTGCATAGCACAACCGGAAGACCCTTCCACTTCTCTTTTATCCTTCGCAGGACTTCGATACCATCCATGCCGGTCATCTTTATATCCAAGAGTACCAGGTTGAATACTTCCTCCTCCAGCCTCTCCAATGCCTCCTCTCCGGATGACGCCAGGGATACATCATAACCTTCGTCCACCAGCTCTTCCTTGTAAAGGAGCCTTATTCCCTCTTCATCATCTACAACAAGTATTTTCTCCTTCATTGTGCCTCCAGTAAATCTCAGCTATTAGGTTGTCTCCATCCGGAAGGAGTCGTTTTACGCGAACCCTGGATCTTCTTGACTTCAGGCAGTACCTGTTCCTTCCGAATCGTAGACGGCAACCGTAAAAGAGAGAGCCATATCCGCATGCAGGAGTTATGTTAATGGTACTACCGATACTCTGTATATTTG
>WGFD01000191.1 GCA_015492395.1 Deltaproteobacteria bacterium
CCGGCCTCGTCAAGGTTGCCATACGCAAGGGTGTTATTAACGTTAACGTTAAATGACACCATCTTATAAGTTATCTAAATTCCGTTTAAGCTCACTGCAGGGATCTTCAATATGAAACCGGCCGAAGATCAACCTTTTGGCCAGGTGTAAAATCCACCCATGGGTCTATTAAGCCTGGTTGCATGGGGCCGATATAGCCCTGAAAAGCAAGAAGAATTTCCATTTTTGATAGGGGAGGCGACATGGCAATATTATGCAAGAAGACGAAGAAAGGTATCTCTCTAGCTCTAAAAGGTGATCTCGGCTTCGAAGAAGCCAACTCCCTGCTTGCTTACTTAAAGGATCATGTGGATAGGCCATTGACGGTCGACATGTCGGAGACGGAGTCGGTCGATACATCTATAATCCAGTTAATCCTTGCCGCTAAGGAAGCGGCAAGGAAGAGGGGTGCCGCATTGCGTCTCATTAATCCTCATGAACTGGTTATGAGGGTTCTATTTCAGGCAGGGTTTGGGGCCGAGATAAGTATAAACTAGTTCCATGAATAGGGACATTCAACGTAGTCATCGATCAACATGTATTAAGAGGTAGAAAGTGTCTATTGAAGAGCCGCATGTAGATGTAGCGCAGATTTTACGGAAGAGCTGGATCGTCAGTCTCAGCGCCCTGTTCATCCCTCTCATAGTTGCATCTTTCTTCATACAAAGGGGTTTCATCGTTTTTCTTGTCTTTTTTCTTTACATCTTGGCAGCCTTGTCTTCCCACTTTGTTATGAAGATGACCGTCCGCCGCTGGAAGAGTGAATATGTGAAGGAGAAGTATGCGTACCAGTCTACCATCCAGAGGGAAATTAGCACGATATTGTCTTTGGGGCAGGAGTATATAAAACTCGTTCCCATCATGACAGGACAACTAGAGGAGGTTATGAGGCAGACGGAGGAGTCGGCAATGGAAATAGGAAATAGATTCCAGAATATTGCCGGCAAGGCCGATTCTCAGGTTGATACGGCAATGGATGCCATGAAAAAGAATGAAGATGGACGAGAAAATGCAAGCCTTGAAGAGATACTAGATATGGCCGTCAGGAATATGGAGGATATGGTTTCAGTAGTTGTTGATGCCTCTGCATCTACACTTAAAGCCGTCCAGGAAATGGACAGTGTGGCCGAGAATGTCAGGACGATATCACATATACTCGAGGATATAGAATTTATTGCAGATCAGACCAACCTCCTCTCCCTTAATGCCGCCATAGAGGCTGCCAGGGCAGGAGATGCCGGCAGAGGGTTTTCCGTGGTGGCTGAGGAGGTAAGGAAACTCTCCTCGAGGTCCAACTCTGCGAGTTGCAAGATAAAGGAAATAATACAAAATATCCGTGGTCGTATCGAGGATGCCTCCAGCAGTATAAAGGATATGGCTGCGCATAACGAGCGAGAGGCCCAAAAGGCCAAAAATGGTGTCAACAGTATGGTTGCTGATATAAAGGAGGCCCATGAGAGGTTGAAGGACTCCGTAGATCTTCTCGCAGAGAGCAGCAAGGATATCGCATCCGACATATCCTCCATAGTTATGTCACTTCAGTTCCAGGACAGCGCCAAGCAAAGGATCCAGCATGTGATAGGCCCACTCTCGGAGATGAAGGCGGAGATGGAGGTCCTCCTGAAGGCTAAGAAGGGTTTGGTGAGTCACATGGGAAGGGCCGGAACGCGACTGGAGCGTCTGACTGAGAGCTATACGATGGAGAGGGAGAGGGACGTCTTCAAGAAGGTTGCCGGAGAAGCAGTGGAAGTGGATTCTTCAATCCCGGGAGAAGTTGCGAAGGTTGAAGAGACAAACAATGTAACCTTGTTCTAGGGAGGATAGGATGAGCAAGACGATACTGATAGTGGATGATACTCCCACTATAAGGCAGATGGTTAATTTCACATTGAAGACGAAAAACTACACGGTCTTCGAAGCCGGAGACGGCGCTGAGGCCCTGGAAAAACTAAAAGGTGGTCTCAAGGTGAACTTGATAATTACGGACCTGAATATGCCCAGGATGGATGGTATATCTCTGATAAAAGCTGTAAGAACTCTCCCGGGTTATAGGTCCGTTCCAGTACTGATGTTGACCACTGAATCGATGGAGAAAAAAAAGATGGAGGGGAAAGAGGCAGGGGCTACAGGCTGGATAGTGAAACCATTCACACCGGAACAGCTATTAGGTGTGGCTGAGAAGGTAATGAGATAGAGGATGAAAGTGGCGAAGAGTGTCGACATAGATATAGATAAGATAAAGGAGACCTTTTTCGTAGAGTGCGAAGATCATATCTCTGTTATGGAATCTTCCATCCTGGAACTGGAGCAGAACCCCGGCGACGGCGAAAGCCTGAATGCCATCTTCAGGGCCGCTCACTCCATTAAGGGCAACAGCAGATGTCTGGGTTTTGAGGCCATTGGTGCCTTTACCCACACCCTTGAGACCGTCCTGGATAGGCTTAGAAACGGGGAGTTGGAGATGACCGGAGATACAAGCTCTCTTTTGCTTGAGTCGGTGGACTGTATAGAGACACTTGTTAGTGCGGTAAGAGAGGGAATGGAACCGGACGGGGTGGTAAATGGTACACTCAAAAGGCTTGAGGCCTTGCTCGAAGATGGCGTGGTGGAGGAAGCAGATGTGGAACCTGAAGGGTATGAAATAGAGCAGCCAAAGACCGATCTTCCATGCACTACCCTCCTTAAGATAGTATTCGAGCCCAACCCTGGCATCCTACGGCGAGGCATCGATCCGATCAATACCGTTTTGAGGGAACTGGAGTCCAGGGGTGAGATTGTAAAGACAACTTTGGATACATCAAGACTTCCCTCGATAGACGAGATGGATCCGGAACTCTGCTACCTCTCCTGGGAGATCTTACTTCTTACCGATGAACCAAGCGGTGTGATAGATGGCTGCTTCGAATTTATTAGAGATGACAGCGTGGTCGATATCTTGCAATTAGCGCCTCCCCTCGGGAGTGATCTTTCCATAGAGTCAGCCGTATCCACGAGCCCTTGTCGCGATGGTGGCCCATCAGATAAAGAATCCATAATACATGAAGGGGTGACCGGGTCAACTGCAGTAGGCAAGAAACTTGGAGAGATACTCCTGGAAGATAAACTCATCAGCAAGGCCCAACTCGATGCCGCTCTTATGAAGCAGACTTCGATCAATAAAGTGGAGACGCCTAGTACAATCAGAGTAAATATAAAGAAGGTCGACAGACTGGTGAATCTTGTAGGAGAGCTCCTAATCACCCAGGCCATGGTGACTCAATTGGCCTCCGAATCCTTCCATGAGAAGAGCGGCCTTTTCCAGAAAGCTATAGCCCAGTTAGAGAGAAATACCAGCGAGATTCAGGAAGGAGTAATGTCCATAAGAATGCTTCCAATAGGCGAAGCCTTCAACCGGTTAAGGCGGCAGGTCAGGGATCTGGCAAAAGCCAGAGGTAAGATGGTAAACCTTATACTCTCCGGAGAGGACACGGAACTTGACAAGACTGTCATAGAGAAATTGATAGATCCACTGACGCATCTTCTGAGGAACTCTGTAGACCATGGTATAG
>WGFD01000192.1 GCA_015492395.1 Deltaproteobacteria bacterium
TTCTGGGGTAGTTGACGGCCCCGGAGATGATCAAACTCAAGAGAATCACTCCAAGAAGGATATAAAACTTCTGTTTGAGAGTTAAATCTTTAATAGTCATTCCAGCCGCTCCTTTCAGGAAGATCTGAAGTTGATCCTGCCTGTTCTATTCTTCTAGAACTTTAGTGTCCAGTTAATCCTATGTCTATACTGCCTTGTATCATTCTTTGCGGCGTTCCCGTTATCGACTGCCAGCGGATAGTTGTTCCTCTCCTGATAATAGCCATCATAATAAACCGACATATCCTTTGTTAGCTGGTAACTGATCAGCGGGGAAATGGTATTTACATTCGTCTGTTGAAGGTCATCCGAGTTGAAGTTTGCAACGACGGCATCAGCCTCTATCTGCGAGTAGCTGAGCCAGAACCTGAAGCTCCCCGGCCGCCTTGTACCTATTCCTACTCCTAAAAGCCATGCGGTGTCCTCGTCGCCGTAGCCATTGCCCCCGACAGGCCCAGACTCGGCGCCGAGGTTCTTTACATATTCGCCCACAAGCTTGACAGGCCAGACCGACTCTTTTAGAAAAGAAAACTCGGCATTGATATTCAAGATATTAAAGTCGGATATCTTCCCTGTACAGGGACTGTCAACATTTCCGGTACATGTATTGAAGTTCTTGTTTGTCGTAAAATCGGAGTTGCTCGCCTTGGCGTCGAGTCCAAGCTGTCCAGAATCGGCGACGCTGTAGTAGGCTATCCCGGTTTTTATAGCGGCGTCTCCCAAAGAGGCATTGTAAACAAGCTGCGCAGCATATAGCTCATTGCCCCTCTTGGCCCCTCCTGCGCTGTCGTCCCTATCAGCCTGACGAACAACATACTGGGCCAGATTAACGGTAATACCGGTCCCCTTAATATTCAGAGACTCGGCCAATCCTTGTGGCTGGAGATCCATATCCCACAGTATCTCAGTGGGATACCAGAAGATATGACCGAACTTACCGGCCGTCAAAGTCAGCCTTACGGTTTCAAAGTCCTGCCTGTATCTGGCGTACACCCTGTCAAGAGTGAAGTCGAACTTCTCAAAGTTAACACCGTCGAATGTCCGGTTACCTGTAGTCTGATAGCTCCTGTCACCTGATGCAAGCCTCAGCCCTACGTCGACGCTATCGGTTATATCTGCATTCACACCCAACCTGAGGCGAAATCTCTGCCTCCATCGGTAGCGCTCATTGTTGAAACCTTTGTTATCCTCATACTCCGATCTCAGTCTCAGGTCTCCTGAAAGCTTGAGCTTTCTTGAGAGCACATCCTCACCATGGACATTTTCAACTATAATGGAAGAGTTTATTGCTAAAAGTATAACAATAAGGAACCAGCACGAAACCCAGTTTCTCTTCATAATATAACCTCATTAGAGGCCAACCGAATAACATGCGATCCAACTGTTATTTTTTCATACATTATGTCCATACCTTCGACACCCGTCACCCTACCATTCTCCATTACTTTCGCCATATGCAGCCTCCCCAAGAACCAAGGACCTTGCATCAAAGAGGGCATACTCAAATTACCCGTCCGCAACTCAACAAGAGCCATCTGATCCACCGGTTTTTGCACTCTTGCACTATTTGCCCCGCTCTTCAATCTCCTGTCCTTTCTACGACAAGGACCATCCAGTAAATGCCTTCGCCCTCCTGCTGGGAGAACCATAGGTTATAGCTTCTTCATCATTAGTTAGGCGCCTACCTTATCGATGTTAAGGTGTTAGCTTCCGGCAATGAAAGGTTGATCTCTAAACGCTTCTCCAGTCTTTATTATTGCATTCGGAAAATGGTCTAAATACTTTAACAGGCATGCCCACAGCGGTTGTCGGAAGGTGTCTCCGTCACATAGTGCGTAGATAGTTCGACAATACGTGCAGGGGGTTTTCTTCATCCCAGCACCTACACCATATTGACGATCTCTCCTGCCATGGAATCAAGGGGCGTAACCTTGTCGGCAAGCCCTTCCGCTACCACTGCCTTAGGCATACCATAGACTACACAACTGGCTTCGTCCTGCGCAACCACCTTGCCACCCGTCTTCTTGATGGCCCTTATACCCTCTACACCGTCCTGCCCCATACCAGTCATAATGACACCCAGTGCCCTGCCTGGAAAGCATGCAGCTACTGAGACGAAAGACACGTCCACACTCGGTTTGTATATAACATCCGGAGGATCATCATCGACACTTAGATAAACATCGATTGCCCCTCTTCTTTTGAGTCGTGTCTGGCGCCCTCCGGGGGCTATGAACACACCACCAGGCCCCATGACATCACCGCAGGCCGCCTCCTTCACCTCCAATTCACAGATACCGTTCAGCCTCTCCGCATACGGCCCCGTAAAGTTCTTCGGCATATGGAGAACTATGAGTATTCCCGTAGTAAAGTTGTGCGGAAGCATGCTAAGCAGATGCTGTAGGGCGTTTGGTCCCCCTGTAGACGCGCCGATAGCGACAATGGCTATCTTCTGGCTGACAAACTTCTTTTCTATACCCTGTGGCACAACGGGTGGATGTAGTTTATATGAAGCTTTTCTACTAGCCGGTCTGTTCTTTACGTCGATCTTCGCCGCCGCCTTTATCTTTGCTATAAGTTCATACTTTACCCTCATGATATTGCATGAAAGCTCCCCGAGATGCTTTGGAATATAGTCTACCGCACCTATCTCCAGTGCATCGAATGTCGCGTTGGCACCGTCCTCTGTAAGTGAGCTCAGCATTAGTACAGGTAAAGGAGTATTGCGCATAATGGCACTAAGGGCATCGAGGCCGTTCATCCTGGGCATCTCTATATCCATAGTAACGACATCAGGCCTTAAGCTATCCACCTTCTCGACGGCCTCTGCTCCATCCCTTGCCAGACCTGCCACCTCGATGGCGGGATCCTCTTCCAGCATGGACTGAATCGCCTTTCTCATGAATGATGAGTCGTCGACAACCAGAACCCGTATCTTCCGTTTTGCCGTCATTGCATAACCATCCTCTCCATACCAACGGAAAGTCCCATTACGTCTATAATAAGCACTACCTTGCCGTCGCCCGTAATGGTTGCTCCTGATATGCCGGCTGTATCCGAAAGGTACTCGCCCATCGATTTTATGACAACCTCCTCCTGCCCCAGAAGGCTATCCACGAGAACGGCTATCTGCTTCTCTCCGAATGCTATAATAACCACATAAGCATTTTGTCCCGCACTCCCGGCGCCGATCAGATCAGACAGTCTGATCAACGGATATATAATATTTCTGGAATATACCACCTCACGACCATCCATCGTCTTGATCTCATGCCCCTCCAGTCTCTTAATCTCTATTACCGTGGAAAGGGGAATGGCATAGGTTTCATCACCGACTCCAACCATCAGCACATTTATTATCGCCAGCGTCAACGGGAGTCTCAATTCGATCTCGGAGCCATTCCCCCGGCTAGTCTCTATGTCTATACTGCCATTGAGCTTGGCGATATTACTCTTGACTACGTCCATCCCCACTCCCCTGCCGGATATATCCGTGACTTCACTCGCTGTAGAGAAACCTGGATGGAATATAAAGTTCAGTATCTCTTTTTCACTCATCCTCTCCATATCATCAAATGTAGCGATGCCTTTTTCCATAGCCTTTGATTTGATCCGGTTTATATCCATCCCCCTGCCATCATCCTTGATAGCTATAAATATATTGTTCCCCTTGTGGTAAGCGGACAGTGTAAGTGTACCGGCGGCGGACTTGCCTGCGCTCTTTCTTTCCTCCGGTCCTTCAAGGCCGTGGTCTATTGCATTTCTCACAAGGTGTACGAGAGGATCCCCTATCTCCTCGATTATAGTCTTGTCCATCTCAGTCTCTTCGCCTTCGAGCACCAGGTCTATCTCTTTGCCGTTCTTCCTGGCGAGATCCCTCACCATCCTGGGGAACCTGGAGAAGATCTTTGAAACAGGCTGCATTCTGGTCTTCATCACCGAGAGTTGAAGGTCGGTAGTTATAAGGTTGAGGTTGTATGTGGTTTGTTTAATAAAGGTTACCAGTTCCTCTTCTCCATAGCGGTCTTCCAGTTGGGCACTCAATCTCATGAGCCTGTTCCGGCCGAGCACAAGTTCGCCGACCATGTTAAGGACACTGTCCAACCTCTTGATATCGACACGTATCGTCTCAGAATCCTCCTTTAATATCTTCTGCTGTGAGGATTCCTGGCCTGATGCTTGCGTACCTCCTTCATCCTGTCTTTCAACCGGCGTAGCGATATCTTCCTTGCCTTTCCCCGCTTCATCATTCGCTTTTTCCGCGCTAACGTCTATATCCTGTAAGGCCGCCAGGACTTGGGACAGATCCTCCTCCTTGCCATCCTTGGCCTTGACATGGCTCATGAGCACCTTGAGCATATCTACAGCATTCAATATCGCATCCATGATTGCAGGAGTGGCTCTCAACTCACCCTGTCGCAGTTTATTCAATACTCCTTCGGTTATATGGGCCACATCGACTATTTGATTGAACGCGAGAAAGCCTGCGGCCCCTTTTATTGTATGTACCGATCTGAAGATGGCATTAAGGAGATCCTGATCATCCGGGGTTTTTTCAAGGTCTATCAATTGCTGATCAAGACCGTCCAAGAGTTCGGTGGACTCTATGATAAAGTCCTGTATTATCTCTTCCATCTCGTCGTTTTGAGCGGCCTCAGTCATCAAACCCTCCTGCACAATCCCTAGATATTAATACAAGTCCATCAATACTCAAGTGTACAAATACTAGCCGCCAAGTTTCTCAATAATCTTGTCCATCTTCTCTTTGAGCGTCACAGCGGTAAACGGCTTAACCACATAGTTATTGACTCCAGCCTGCACCGCCAAAACGACATTCTCTTTCTGGGCCTCCGCCGTGACCATAAGGAACGGTATATCCTTCAGGTTGCTATCCTCTCTGACAGCTTTCAGCAGATCCAGTCCGGTCATCTTCGGCATATTCCAATCCGATATAATGAAGTCGAACTTTTCGTTCCGGAGCTTGGTGAGAGCCGTACTCCCGTCATCCGCCTCATCCACATTGAGGTACCCCAACTCCTTCAAGAGGTTCCTTACGATACGGCGCATTGTGGGAAAGTCATCCACCACAAGTATTTTCATCTTCTGATCAAACATCTTACACCCCCTTTAAGAGATTATTACCTACAATAATTTTTTGATCTCATATGTCAATCTTTGAGACGTCACAGGTTTGGTAACATAGACGTCGGCACCAGCCTCCATCCCCTGCTCTCTGTCCCTTTCGTCACTCTCCGTTGTGACCATTATTATTGGAATACCCTTATAGTCATCACTTTCTCTTATATTTTTAATCAGCTCAAGACCATCCATCTGCGGCATATTCAGGTCAGTTACCATCAATGATATATCGTTCTGCGCCAACTTCTCCAGCGCATCAAAACCATTCATAGCCGCAACCGGGCTATAACCTATACTCTTTATCATAGAGGAAAGGATCTTTCTGGTCGTGCTGCAGTCATCAACTATAAGGATCTTTTTCCCGTTTCCCATCTCATCCTCCGCCTAAATCTTTTGATAGGCAACACATTTCCTTATACCCACAGGCCTGAAGGCCCTCGTTATGCTGAACAGCGACTCGGAGAACCCAACCATCAGGAAACCGCCCTTTACAAGACTGTCATGTAGAAAACTTATAACCTTCCTCTTCCCGTGGTCATCGAAGTATATGAGAACGTTTCTGCAGAATATCACATCCATACCTCTCACCTTGCTCACCTGTAGAGAGTCCACCAGGTTTATATTTGCAAATCTGACCAACCGCGCCACATCCGGTTTAACCGTATAGCTATTGTTATTGTTGGTAAAGTATCTCTTCAGGTATCTTTCCGGCGTATTCCTTACGGCATAGTCACCATAGACCCCTCTCTTTGCCGAATTGAGGACATTCTCGCTTATGTCGCTTGCGAGTATTTCCACCTTCCAGCCATTCAACAAGATTCCCTCTTCAGAAAGTATCATCGCCATCGTATAGGGCTCCTCCCCCGTTGAACACGCCGCACTCCATATACGTATAGTCCTCCTGGAGCTATTCCTTTCCATGATCTTTGGCAATATTCCCGTCCTGAATGCCTCAAGTTGATTTATATCCCGAAAGAAACTCGTTTCATTAGTCGTAACCGAGTTATAAAGGGCTCTTAATTCTTCTTCCTTCTTTGGATCGTACCTAAGGAAAAAGAGGTACTCTTCATAGCTTGAGAGGTTTCTCGCTGAAAGTCTCCTTGACAGCCTGTCCTCGAGGAGATACTCCTTGCCATCACCAAAATATATCCCGCACTTCTCATATATAAAGTCCCTTACCTGTGAGAATATGTCTCTTGTGATCTTGGGCCTCTCCATATTGCTCCTTACCGCTCATCTCTGGAGACTATAGCCTTAATCGCTTCTATTGCAGCGTCACTCAGATAAGAGTCCTCGTGTCCCTCAAACCGTTTCAGCGCCTCAACGGCCTTTCCGGTCCCTACCCTCCCCAGCGCCCTTGCTGCCGCAACCTTAACCGGGATCTCGTCACCTAGGAGAAGCTCAATAAGTCTGCCCTCTATACCTTCCGTATCCCGCTCTGCAAGCATATTGACGACCTTGAAACGTACCCATATATCACTGTCACCAAGCGCACCTATAAGGAGCGCATCCCCGTCGCCCCTTCCATCCAACACCTCTATCGCCGCTATTCGCAGGTCCTTCTCTCTGTCATTCAATATATCTCCCAGCACCTTCAGCGTATCTTCGCCGGTAAAGTTCCGCAGGCACCTGACCGCTTCTTCCCTTACCTTTACATCCTTATCGGAGTAGATGGAATTTATAACTGCTTCCCGCGCCCTCTCAACCTGTAAGCGCCCAAGGCAATGAAGGGCTATAACCCTCAGAGCCGGCTTTTCGCTGCCCAGGAGTGAGATGAAGACCTCTTCAACCTCCTCCCCCTTAAAATCCGACAGGACATCCGCCATGGCTTCCTGTACATCCCTGAAAGGCTCCTTCAGGATAGCCTCATGAAGCAGTGGAATGGCCCTTCTCTCTCCGATTTCACCTAAGGATACGGCTGCTATCTTCCTCACATGTCCGTCCTTGTCTCTAAGGGCATCCGATATGGTATCGAATGACGACGCCTTGCCTATCTTTTCAAGACTCTTTAAAAGGATCTTCTTTGTGTCACGATCAACCATATCAATAAGAGACTTCAGATCGTGCACAACCGAGGAATCACCCATCTCACCTAAGGCATCTATAAAGATTGACATACTGCTTATGTTGCTCTTTAACCTCTTTATTAATGCCCCGCTTGTGCCGACCGTTACAAGGGCCTCTCTGAGGAGCTTGCTGGTCTCCTCGTCGGCCTCGTCCACGGCAACGGCAAAGTGCATTAACCCATCTATGGCGCTTGGGTCTTTCAGGAGTATAATCCCCCTCAATGCATTCCTCCGCTCATCGAGATCCATGTCACTTAGTCTGCCAACTAACGTATCAAGGAACGCCTTACTGTAGGACTCATCTATACTGCAACTATATTTCTCAACAAACCTCACTATCGTCTCAACCGGCAATACGGTGGAGACCTCCGGGCTGCTTACAACAGAGAGCACTTTTTTTGCATCGGAAGGAGCAGCAAGATTCGACAGGGCATCGAGGGCGGCAATCTTGGATATGCCGTCCCGCTTTACAACATCGAGAAGCCTGTCTACCAGATCAGGCGTACCCAAGCTGCCAAGTGCCTCAAGCGCCGAAAACCTGACCCACTCATCCTTATCGTCCAGAAGCGGAATGATATCTTTTACAGCCTGGGAAGACTTTATCTTACCCAGTGTAATCGCCGTTGCGGATCTGACATTAGGATTTTTATGGCCGAGAAGGGGTGTAAGCAGCGGTGCCAAGTCAGGATTGCCGATGTTGCCGAGGATATCCACAGCGAACTTAAGGACATCTTCGTCATCCTCATTTAAGAGGGAGGATACCTTCTCCACGGCCTCCTTACCTATCCCCTCCAGGATCTCTATGGACATATTTCTGATTGCCGCGTCCTCATCGTAAAGCAACGGCATTACCGCCCCCGCCGCCTCTTCACCACCTATATCCATCAGGGCGTTGACCGCCGCATCCCGTATCGCCAAATCATCATCCCTGATCAAATCCGTAAGTATATCCACCGCCCTGCTGTCCCTTCTTTCTCCCAGCAGTCTCACCGATTCACGGCGCAATCCCTCGTCCTTAGAATTCAACTGAGCTATAATCGTATCGATGTCCACCAGGTTCAAACTCCTTCAGCAAGGCTAAATTCCTCTTTCCACGCTGTTTCTTTATCGGTACGTCGCCTGCATTCTTTAACCCCGGCGCACAAGTAACGGCAACAGAACAATCTAATCTGCTCCAACAAAAGTCTGGCATGCCATGTCATCTATTATAACTCCTATTATCTTCCTGTTTTGTTGGAACGGCCACTGAGACCGATTATAACGTCGCTCGACTTCATCGTGATATCCACCATACTATTTCCACCATGAGAGACCATGTTGTTCATCTTTCTCACCGCCTTTCCCGGCGATAGTAACACGGAGTACCGCATGTCCTCCAAACACCTCTGTCCTGGCAAATCTCTCTTCAGTACTTGTATCAAATAATTTTAATAACTCCTCCTGAAAGCTATCCAGCGCACACTCCTTGCAGATGAAAAAAAGGAACGCGCCTTAATGCCATTTCCTTTTTCTTCCATCATTCCACTCAGATCATGAATTGTACACATTCTGCCTCGTTACACTGTAGAGTAGCAAAATATGCTCCAGGTAACAGAGAGGTATGCTGCAGGAATGACCGTTTCGACGATTGAGCGCCATGGAGATGTCCTTCTCCTCTACAGAGACCGTCCACTGCTCCATTTTTATCGGAACATTCATGGATAGCTTTAACTCTTCTCCAGGAGTAATTCCAGGATGTAAGGGCACTCTAAGAAAGGGCAAACTGGACAGTAAAGAAGGTTAGTACAGACAAGCGCACTTGCCGACATATCGCAATAACATGGCATAAACATAATAGTTGGAATTCTTATAAGCCTATCAAGAATCTTCGGATATGCGTGTCGGTACGGTGGACTGTCTTGTATTGGAAGACCGTTTGTTACCGGCGTAGTCCGCTTTTATGTGCGAGATGATTGCACTGGAAATATCGGGTAGAGGGATAATTTCATTTACGCCGCCTGTCTCAATAGCCTCTTTGGGCATTCCGAATACAACACATGTCTTTTCGTCTTGGGCGATGGTGTAACCTCCGGCATCCCTCATTTCTTTAAGTCCATTGGCTCCATCGCTGCCCATCCCGGTGAGGATCACCCCAATGGCGTTCTTACCGGCATAGTTGGCCGCAGATCTGAATAGTACATCCACCGACGGACGGTGTCTGTTCACGCGAGGACCCTCCTTCACCTCTACGTAATAGTTAGCCCCACTCCTCTTCAAGAGCATATGGTGGCTCCCAGGTGCTATAAGCGCATGCCCGGGTATGACCTTGTCGCCATCCCTTGCCTCGCTAACATCAATAGAACAGAGTTTATCTATTCTATCGGCAAAAAGTCTGGTGAACTTCTCCGGCATGTGCTGGACAATTACAATACCCGGCGCGTCTGCCGGCAACTGGACCAGAATATCTTTCAACGCCTCTGTCCCCCCTGTAGAGGCGCCTATAACTACCACCTTTTCGGTCGTCTTGATCATGGCCCTTGGAACAGCCCCCTTTATTACGGCCTCTGGAGCAACCCTTGCTGGAGTGGGTTTAACGGAAGACCGCCTTCTTATAGATGCCTTGGCCGCTGTCTTTATCTTTTCGGTTATATCTTCCACTATGTTCGGGAGTTCAGAAACTATATCTATTCTTGGTTTCGCCACAAAGTCCACAGCACCAAGCTCAAGTGCCCTGAGGGTGGTCTCGCCACCCTTCTCGGTCAATGAACTCACCATGACAACGGGCATCGGACTTGTTCCCATGAGCTCCTCCAGGAACGTCAATCCATCCATCCTTGGCATCTCCACATCCAAAGTAATGACATCGGGCCTTAACCTCTTAATCTTCTGTCGCGCTATTATAGGATCCTGCGCGGCGCCCACAACCTCTATGCCGGGGTCTTTCGAGATGAGCTCGGTGAAGAGCATCCTTGCCACGGCGGAATCGTCTATTATAAGCACCCTTATCTTTCCCATCGCTTATACCTCTACGAAGTCATCCATGCCGGTTTTTGCCACCTTTCGATTGGTTCTTCGCCCTACTATAAGCGCTGCCGGTCCAGTTCGTTGAAACCTTGAAAGTGCCAATAAGATCCATGAGCATCGTGACATGCGCCAGCAGCCTAACGCGGACAGTGGACATGCCGCCACTATGGAGGCGCTCTGACGCGCAGCCACATTGATTTGATTTATGGCCTTGTTAACCTGTTTCACACCGCTCGCCTCTTCTCCAGGGAAAACGCTTGCCTTGGAGATGAGGCAAGATAGCTTTTTGCCACTCGATAATGTACCCCTCCGTGAAAGGGATCGGCAATTAAAATCAAATCATTACCCTCCGGTAGATACTCGGCATGACCGCTTTAAGACTATTCATTCTTCCCAAGCCGGCCTCGGAGTGTCCCAGGAATAAATATCCCCCCACCGAAAGGTACCGGCAAAGCTTGCTTACAGTCTCTTCCTGTGTTTTCCTGTCGAAGTAGATCAGGACGTTCCTGCAAAAAACGGCATCGAATCCACCCCTTATCGGCCATTCCTTGTTCATGAGGTTGAATCTTCTGGTAAGCACCATACCTTTAACGAAGTCCTTGACCCTATACTTGCCTCCGTACTTATCCGTTCCTCTCAAAAAATACTTCTTCCACAGATGCTTAGGAACCTTTTCAAGACTCCCTTCATCGTATACTGCAGTCTCAGTGGCCTCCAATACATTTGTATTGATATCGCTGGCCACTATCTTGATGTTCCAGCATGAATCTCGCTGTATCCCTTCCATAAGTGAAATGGCAATGGAGTAAGGCTCTTCACCGGTAGAGCAGGCCGCACTCCATACCGTTATCTTTCTTTCACCCGTCCGCCTGGCCTTTTCCCGCATATCTTTAAGGAAGGCATTCTGCAGGAACTCAAAGTGTACCCTTTCCCTGAAAAAGGTGGTAAGATTTGTGCTGATGCGATTCACGAGGAATAAGAGTTCCTGCCTGTCTTTGGAAACTATGGCAAAGTAGTCAGAAAATGATTCGAGATTCAGTTCCATTAGCCTCTTTGCAAGACGGGATACCAAGAGTGTCTTTTTCTTTTCCGTAAGGTTGATCCCCACCTCATTATAGATGAGGTCTCTAAAGAGACGGAACTCTCCATCTTGTATTGTAATATCCACTCTCTACTCTATATCTCCACAAATCCGTCCATGCCGGCGCCTGACACCCTCGGCATGTCCTCTGCCTTCGGAGGGGCGGCGTCTTCCGCCTTTTCTTCAGGTGGTCCTAACCGGTAAGCATTCGACCGCCCCTTCGACCTATCACTACTGCCGTTCCCATCCGCTGAAACCTTGAAGGTGCCGACAAGGTCCATAAGCATCATGGCCTGCCCGGACAGTTCCTCACAGGTAGTAGACATTTCCTCAACCAGAGAGGCATTCTGTTGTGTAACCTCATCGATTTGATTTATGGCAGTATTAACCTGCTCTACACCGCCAGCCTGCTCCTGTGAGGAAACGCTTATCTCGGAGATAAGGTCCGATAACTTCTTGACACTCAATATTATCTCCTCAAGGGTGGCCTGGGTCATCTCGGAGAGTTGGCTGCCATTCTCTGCCTTGCTCACATTCTCCTTGATGAGAGAGGTAATCTCCTTCGCTGCCTGACCGCTCCTCTGGGCGAGGTTTCTGACCTCAACAGCCACCACCGCAAAACCCTTGCCCTGCTCTCCGGCCCTGGCCGCCTCTACCGCGGCGTTCAGGGCCAATAAGTTGGTCTGGAAGGCAATCTCCTGTATCACGTTGATGATATCCGATATCTTATTGCTGCTCTCGTTTATTTCTTGTATAGAGGCCATCATGTTACCCATGACATTCCCCCCCTCTTCGGCCTTGTTTCTGCACTCCATCGCAAGCTTGTTGGCCTCCCTGCAGCTATCCGCATTCTGGCCTATACCTGCGGATATCTCCTCAACGGTAGAGGCTGTCTCCTCCACCGAACTGGACTGTTCGGTCACACGCTGGGAAAAGTCAGCAGTACCTTCCGCCAACTGGTTGGAACCCAGGGCTACCTGACCGGCGGACTCTCTTATCTCGCCTATCATCTTGTTGAGGTTCTTCTTCATGGTGTTCACGGTCTCGGCAAGCAGGCCCATCTCATCCTGGGAGTGTATCGTGATATCGTCACTAGTAAGATCGCCGCCCGCTACGATCTGTGCCACCTCCGATATCTTTTTAATGGGTCTTATTATCACACTGGCAAGGTATACCCACCCCCCGGCGAAAACCACACCTGTCACAAGGAGGAGTGCTATCTGTATCATCTTCAGCCTCTTGATCTTTCCAAGGGAGGCGGCCTCGTACATCCCTACGGCCTTGTTCATCTCCTTTAAA
>WGFD01000193.1 GCA_015492395.1 Deltaproteobacteria bacterium
CTGATGTAGTCCTGCCGCTTCATGATCTCGGCAAGATTCTGGTAGAGAGGAGCGAGTCCAAGCCGCTAAAAAGGGCTTGAATATATAATCATTGATATGGTACTTTCTAACCGTAGAAGGCAAGGTTAAAATGGTCGAAGAGAACAAAGAAAATCCATTATTTGCGAGGGCTGAGGACTTTTTGCAGCTATTTAATAAAGGGGCTGAATTTACCCGTGAGCTCTTGAAGGAGAATGAGCGTCTGAGGTTTAAGCTGGTGCGTCTTGAGGAGATGACTAAGAAGAGCGGAACGCCGGAAGCTAAGGACGTCTATACGGAGGGGCTGGAGAAGAGGATAGTCGATCTTGAGCGGGAGCTGGAGCAATTGATCAAGAGCTATAGGGAGGTTGAGGAAGAGAATAAGGACTTTGCTAATAGGTACGTTGAGATAGAGCTGGAAAACAACAACCTTGCCAATCTCTACGTGGCGAGCTTCCAACTGCATTCAACCCTTGATTTCAAAGAGGTACTGCAAGTGATCTTGGAGATTGTTATAAACCTGATCGGTGCCGAGATATTTGCTGTGTTGCTGCTGGACGAAAAGGATAATGAATTATCTGCAGTCGTGACGGAAGGTATTGATAGAGAGGAGATGCCCACCATCAAGATCGGTGAGGGTGTTATCGGGAGTGTAGCCAAGAGTGGAGAGAACTACTTTGTGGAGGAGATCGTTGACTTCGAAGAGTTCAATCCTGCTGAACCTATAGCATGCATACCTTTGAAGATAAAGGAGCATGTGATCGGTGTCATTGCTATATACAAACTATTAAGCCAAAAGCAGAAATTCACGGAACTGGACTATGAGCTGTTTACCCTTCTCGCCGGCCATGCTGCGACAGCTATCTTCAGTTCCAAGATATATTCTGAATCGGAAAGAAAACTCTCTACGTTTCAAGGTTTTATAGAACTGCTGACGAAGTAAACTATGCCATACAAGGTACTTGTAATTGATGATTCTCCTACGATGAGGCAGCTTATAGTCTTTGCCTTAAAGAGGATTAAAGATGTTGAGGTTGTCGAGGCATCTGACGGAGTGGATGGGTATAAGAAGCTCACATCGGGTAAATTCGATCTGATGCTGGTAGATATCAATATGCCTCTAATGGATGGGCTCAAGCTTGTCAGTATCGTGAGAGAAAACCCTGAGTATAAGGGTATTCCCATTGTTATCATTACCACAGAGGGCGGGGAAGAGGACAAAAACAAGGCCCTTTCGCTGGGGGCTAATGCGTATATAACCAAGCCGATACAGCCCAATCATGTCTTGTCTGTTACGAAGGATATGTTGAAGATCGGCTAACCGAAGGTGATGGAGAAACTCAGTCGGATCCTCTTTTGTTCCACTCTTGTCTTCCTGCTTTTCCTTAGTAGTTGCACCTCCACCACTACAGTTGTGGATAAGAAGGGGCCGGCCGACCTGATATCTGAGGGGGTCGTATTCAGCCATGGGGGCAATTTTGAGAAGGCCATCGAGATGTTCAAGAGTGTCCTCAACGAATACCCTCTCAGCGAATATGTACTCGAGGCGCAGATATTACTCGCGGACACCTATTATTCCATGAAGGAGTATAGTGATTCGGCTTCTTACTATACCGATTTCGTTGTCCTACATCCTGCCCATCCCAAGGCACCTTATGCACAGTTTCGCAAGGGGATGAGTTATTTCAAGGAGATCTTAAGCAGCGATAGGGACCAGTCCGCCACAAAAAAGGCTATCCTGGCCTTTGATGATCTGATAGCCAACTACCCTTCAAGCATATATGTTGACAGGGCGATAGAGATGAGATATTTTTTAAGGAATAGGTTGGCGGATAACGAGTTGTATGTCGGGAAATTTTACTTTAAGAACGGCAAATATCAAGGAGCTCTAAAGAGATTCGAAGCAATAATCGGCGAATTCCCGGATTCCGGTGTTTTTGGTGAGACGCTTTACTACCTGGGGGAATCATATCTTGCATTGGGGGAAGATGAACTTGCCGGGTATGTATTTGAGAGGCTTGTCAACAGCTTCCCTGAAAGCCCGTTTGCGGATGGAGCGAAGTTGCATCTGAATGGAGGGTGACGATGAGCAGGAACTGGCAGGAACTGTATGAAATTGGAAAGAGGGCCTTTGATGAGAACAACTTCGAGGAGGCTAAGGAGTCGCTGTCCGAACTCTTGAAAGAAAAAGGTAACTTTGCCGACGTATATAATATGATGGGCTTCATATTCCACGATAATGGAAGGACCGACGAGGCCATTGAGATGTTTAAGAAGGCGTTGGTTATAAATCCGGCCTATACGGATGCGGCTCTAAACCTGGCGGTCGCATATAATGAGAAGGGTGATTACGAAATGGCTTGGCATGTCTATACCTCTGCCAAGGAAAAGGTGAAGGAAGGGGATCATGCACCATATCTGGACCCCTATGTGAAGGGGAAGCTTGCAAATATGCATGCTGAGATCGCTACGATCTATAAGGATCTGGGTCTTTATATCGATGCTGCGGAAGAGTACAAGAAGGCTCTGAAGTTGAGACCTCAGTATGTGGATATAAAGACGGATCTCGGAATAGCGTACAGGGGGATGAGGGACTACAGCAAAGCTATCAGTGAGCTTGAAGAGACTATAAAACTTAACCCCGGTTGCTCACCCGCGCGGGTACAGCTTGGCCTTACATACTATCTGATGGATAAGAAAGAGCAGGCTAAGGCTCAATGGCTTAAGGTCTTACACGACAACCCGAATGATAAGAAGGTCCACGTTTATCTAAACCTCCTTAAGAAGGAGGCCGGCTAGCTGCAGCCATATGCCATCCTTGATTGTGGTCCTATGACTCAAATCCCTCCACAATTTCATTGATCTTCTTCTCCAGCGCCTTTACCTTTTTTTCAAGGCGCAGCACGTCTTCTTTTGAGGCAATGTCTATCCTGGAGAGATACTTCTTGAATACGGGCCTTAATCGCTCCTCAACCGCCTTCTTGTCTTCGTCCACCTTGGATAGGACCTTCTTCAGCAGATCTTCACCTTCCTTGCTACTGATCTCTCCCTCTTTTTCCAACTCCTTGATGAGTTCCGATACCTTGTCCTCGGTCAGGCTCATCATGCCTATACCAATGAGAGCAGCCTTCTTGAATAGATCCATCATAGCCTATACCTCCTCTTGCTTACACAATATATCACCGATTATCTTGTATACCCTCTCAATAGCCTGAGGCAGCAGTTCCGGTTTGTCTCCACCGGCCTGGGCCATTTCAGCCCTGCCACCACCTTTTCCCTCAATTAACCCGGCAAGTTCTTTGACGATCCTGCCGGCGTGCAGCCGATCTGTGAGGTCTTTTGTAACTGCGGTGAGAAGCAATGTCTTCTGTGCCTGTCTGCATCCGAGAACAACTATGCCGGAACCCAGCTTGGACTTCAGCTTGTCGGCCGTCAACCTCAAATCATTAATATCGCCTGCATCAACGAGTGCGGAGAGGACGTTCAGGCCGGCGACAGCCTTCACCTTGCCGAGCATATCCGCCACCTCTCTCTCTTTGAGCTTCTCCTTGAGCCTTGCTGCCTCTCCTTGAGCGATCTTGTGCTCCTGAAGGAGCTTCAGTGCCTTCTTTGCAATATCTTTTGGCGCGGTCTTCAAGATAGATGCACACCGTTTCAACTCGTCCTCTTCAACCTGAATATGCCTGACGGCCTCTTCACCGGTTACAGCCTCTATCCTCCTTATCCCTGCGGCGACCGACGACTCCTGAACGATCTTGAAGAGCCCTATCTCTCCTGTCCTTGTCACATGAGTGCCTCCACATAGTTCCCTGCTGAGTCCCTCAATCTCCACCATCCTGACCGTTTCCCCGTATTTGTCATCGAAGAATGCCAGCGCGCCCCTTTGAATGGCTTCCTGGTATGGAAGGACAGATGTGGTGACTTGTAAATCTCTACGGATCTCTTCATTCAAAGAGTGCTCTATCTCCTTTATGGTATCCCGGTACAATGGTGAGAAGTGGTAGAAATCAAAACGCAACTTTCCAGGCATTACGAGAGAGCCGCTCTGTTTTATATGTTTTCCCAGGATGTTACGCAGTGTAGCATTGAGCAGGTGTGTGGCCGTATGATTAAGGCATGTCGCCCGC
>WGFD01000194.1 GCA_015492395.1 Deltaproteobacteria bacterium
CTGCTTGCGGAGGTGGGAATCATTGGTCTTCCTAATGCAGGCAAATCAACACTAATCTCCCTGATTTCGGCTGCAAGGCCCAAGGTTGCCGGCTACCCGTTCACCACGATTGTCCCACATCTCGGCATCGTAAGGTTCAAAGGTGACGAATCCTTTGTGGTGGCAGATGTCCCGGGGCTGGTAAGCGGCGCGCATGCCGGAAAGGGGCTTGGGACCAGGTTTTTAAAGCACATAGAGCGGACTAAACTATTGATACATCTCGTTGATGTTTCTCCGCAATCCGGGAGGGATCCATTAAAGGATTATGAAGACATCAAGAGAGAGTTGTATGCCTTTAACCCTGAACTGCTGGAAAGACCACAGATAGTTGCACTGAATAAGATAGATATGGCAGAAGATAGCGGAAGACTGTCTAATCTGATGGAATACTTCAAGTTGAAGGGGGTAAAGGCATTCCCGATATCCTGCTTGGCAGGCGAGGGTTTGGACGAGCTTGTAAACAGTGTAGGAGAGATGGCCATACGGGCCAGAAAAGAAACTGGAACACCGGTATGAAAAAGGCAGCGGAACGCAGCGCCGTTATCAGTGACACACGGAGAGTGGTCTTGAAGGTGGGAAGTGCCGTAATAGCAGGCGGCCACCCAAGCGGTCTGGACGACAGGGTATTTGCCAACCTCGCCTGCAGCGTACATGCACTGAAAGTCCTAGGTAAAGAAGTCATCCTGGTAACATCAGGCGCCATTGCCGTAGGCATGAAAAAGATGGGCCTTAAGGAGAGACCGAAGAGCATACCCGAGAGGCAGGCGGTCGCGGCACTGGGTCAAAGCAGCCTCATGGGGCTGTACGAGGGTTCCTTCTCGCTTTCCGGGGAGAAGGTGGCACAGGTTTTACTCACACACGATGATCTGGCCGACAGGCGAAGATTTCTGAACGCAAGGAATACACTCATGACCCTCCTGTCACTTGGGGTCGTGCCTGTTGTAAACGAAAATGACACCGTTGCGATAGACGAGCTGAAGTTCGGTGATAACGACAATCTTGCGGCCCTTGTTACAAACGTTATAGAGGCCGATCTGCTGGTGATACTCACGGACATAGACGGCATCTACGATCACGACCCTAAAAGGGACACAACGGCAAGGTTTATTCCGACTGTTGACGATGTCGACCATCTTACAGTCGACTGGGATGGTGAGAGAGACAGCAGGTATGGTACCGGTGGAGTCCATTCCAAGGTAGAAGCGGCAAGAACGGCGGCCCATTTCGGTGTGTCTACCATAGTTGCAAATGGCATGGTCAATGGTACGATCGAGAGGATATTCAGGGGAGAAGCGGTTGGTACATTCTTCCAGCCGGTTCAGGACCGTCTGACCAGCAAAAAACACTGGATTGCATTCTCTGCAAGGCCTACCGGGAGAATCTTTGTAGATGACGGCGCAATGGCGGCATTGATAGACGGCGGAAAAAGCCTTTTGGCTTCAGGGATTACAGGTATTGACGGCAGGTTTGATACAGGTGAGGTCGTCCACTGTGTAAACAGTGATGGAAAGGAGTTCGCAAGAGGCATATCCGGTTACAGCTCTTATGAGCTGGATAAGATCAAGGGCAAGAAGACCAGCGAGATCGAAGAGGTTCTGGGCTATAAATATTCCGATGAGATTATCAATCGCGACAATCTGGTAATAATATAGCACGCAAGAACCATCTTTTCTTTCCTTGACAACCCATATAGTCGTTGATATCTTTAAGTGTAAGTGGTTAGTATGGTATCGGAAAATACCCATTCCGCTCTCTGTGCGAAGATTTTGGCATCTACTGCGGCTTCTTCGCTCGAAAGTGCAGGGTGGGTGTTTGTCTGCCGTGGCGCTGGTACAGGCAGATATTTCCGGTGGCTTGCTGCAGGGTCTGCGAGCGAATGTGCTTATGCGCTCCTTAACATCCGGAGATCCCCCGTACTCTACTGCAGGGGCTTCGGCCCGCAACTTTGCTCGTCCATGGGCACCGATTCATCGTGCGTTGCACGCAGGCAGCCATCGGGTGAAATATGCCGGAACTTCACGATGTCAGCCCCATTGCGCTTCTTTAAATGCAAACTTTAGCGATTGTTGCCGTTTCACACTATGAGACAGGAGTTTTCAGAAAGGCTGAAAGGGGTTCTTGAGGCGGTAATATTTGAATACATAAGTAACGCCGAACCCATCGCCTCAAAGGTGATCGCCAATAAGTACCCCATGGGACTTAGCCCGGCAACCATCAGGAAGATAATGTCGGAGTTGGAGGAGAAGGGCTATCTCACTCAGCCGCATGCCTCGGCAGGCAGAGTTC
>WGFD01000195.1 GCA_015492395.1 Deltaproteobacteria bacterium
CGAGATCAAGTAGCATGTCGGTTCCGAAGACAAAGAATACCACACGCAAAATGGAAAATACCCCGGTCTTTACAACGGCAACCGCGTGAAGAAGGGCGCTGACGGGCGTGGGGGCGACCATGGCCGCGGGAAGCCAGTTGTGGAACGGCATGAGTGCCCCTTTCGCTATGCCGGCGAAAAACAACACAAAGATTACTATGAGGATATTAGGATCGGTCGAGGCCGGGAAGATCCCGGCGGTTGAAAAGTCCAGCGTGCCGGCGAATATGTACGTCATCACAACAGCCGCCAGCATAAAGGACTTCGACGTGCCCAGAAGATATACGATGTACTTCTTGGCCCCCGTCAGTGCCTCCGTCGTTTCAGAGTGGCTTACCAGAGGATACGTAGCGAAGCTGAGCACCTCGTAGAATAGATACAGTGTGAGCAGGTTGCCGGCAAAGGCAACTCCCATGACGGCTGAAAGGGCTACGGCGAAACAGGCAAAATATCTCGTCTGTGACAGCTCCTTGTGGGAGCGCATGTAGCCTATGGAGTAAATGGTGGTAAAGATCCAGAGGAATGAAGCGGTAGTGGCAAATACCAGGCCAAAGGCGTCCACCTTGAACTTGATGGATGCCGCCGGAAGCAGTGTTCCTACAAGAGTGAACTCTAATGTCTTGCCTGAAAGAATCGCGGGGACCATGGACGCAATGATTAAAAACTTCACGATACCCGCGGCAATTGACCAGAACTCCCTCAGGTTGGGCTTGTTTCCGGATAAGAGGACAAGGAACGCGGCCAGGGTGGATACCCCTATCGCAAGTAAAGGTTTTATTGATACTATCGGCATCTCTCCTATTTATCCTTTCATACCACGCAGTTTGTCCACATAGACGGTCTTGACCCGTCTGTACATCGCGACTATGATGGCAAGACCTATCGCCACCTCCGCGGCGGCTATAGTTATTGTGAATATGACAAATATCCTGCCCGCCATCGACTGGAGGTGATGGGAGAATGCCACAAGATTAATATTCACGGAGTTAAAGATAAGCTCCAGCGACATAAGCACAATGATTATATTCCGTCTGAGGAGCACGCCGGCCATGCCTACGGAAAACAGTATAAGACTTAATATCAAATAGTATGATAACGGTACCATATTAAACCCGTAACATGTGTACGTGATGCGTTATTCGTCTTTTCAGTTTTGCACATGGCGTATTAGCCGGCAACTGACAATTTTGTCCCTTATTGCTTGCGGTTGAATATTATTCTCCCTTACTATTCATTGTGAGGGCTATAGCCCCCACCAGCGCAAGCAATAACAGTATGGAAACTATCTCAAAGGGGTAGATATACTTCGTATAAAGCAATGTGCCCATCACCTCTGTGTTATTCATCATAGCCCCGTCCACGTAGGGTCCTTTGATATGAGAAGGCTCCCCCTTAAGCGTCAGATATACGACCTCCGCAAAGAGGCCGAGGACAACAACGATCCCCCAGATTCTGCGGTGGAATACCGGCTCATCGAAACTGGCCCTCCCCAGATCCAGAACCATCACCACGAAGAGGAACAGTACCATGACAGCGCCCACATATATAAATAACTGCGCTGCGGCAAGGAAGGGTGACCTTAGAAGTATGAAAAGCGCTGCCACCTGAAAGAAGCAGACCATGAGTGAGATGGCGCTGTGCACCGGGTTCCTAAAGGCAACAACAGCCACAGCGGACCCCACCGCCACTACCGCGAATATGAAGAAGAAGATCTGTTCCACTCGTTGGTTCCCTTGTCCCTTGCTGCCTGGTCCTGACCTTTATAATATCCGGCAGTAAAACTACCACCACTTCTTTGTCTTGCTCAAATCCGGTACCACTCTAATGCCGTCTTCCGTCCTCTCAAGGCTTGCCGCCGCATTTACGCCCCCCTCATAATTGGCCGGGACCCTATCCCCCTTTTTGAAATCGAGGGGAGTAATGTAGTCTATGGAATCCAGACTGACTTTCATCCAGCCTTTCGGTTCCGCTCCGGTGGCTTCCAGGTCAAGTGGCTCACCCTGTCCGGCTATCAGTATCCGATCCTTATCCATTACGGCGTTACTGAGAGAAAAACAGGAGAGTTCGTACTCGCGACCGAGTTTAAGGGCCTCCGTAGGGCATGCATCCTCGCACAAGCCGCAGAACATGCACCTTGTAAGGTTGACTTCCCACACCCTTGCCACCCTGTCCGCTATCCCTCTGCCGGCACTATCCTCCATTGGGATTACGGTTATACAGTCTGTCGGGCAGGACTTGGCGCATAGTTCACAGCCCACGCATAGTTCCCTTCCATATTCATCCCTGTTCAGAGTATGCTGACCCCTGAACCTCTTATAAGGAATCCACTTCTCCTCATCCGGGTAACGGAGGGTAATGGACCTGGAGAGGTTGTACTTCAGAGTCAACGAGAGACCCTTGATGAAGTCTATGAAAAAGATCCTGTTAAAGAAGGTCTCCACGGCCGACTCCTTCCTCTTCTCCAATATGTACCCGTCACTCATCGATCCTCTCCCTCATATCAAAAAGAACCCTGTAATCAACACATTAAACAGTGAAAGGGGCAGGAGTATCTTCCATCCTATTGTCATCAACTGGTCATAACGGTACCTCGGCAATGTAAATCTTATCCACATAAAGAAGTAAATAAAGACGCTGACTTTCACTACAAACCATACAATAGACGGCAGGAAGCCGGGACCATTCCATCCTCCGAAGAACAGCAGGACAGCCAAAACGGAGGCAAGAACCATGGCTACATACTCCGTAAGCATAAAGAAGGAAAATCTCATGGCGCTGTACTCCACGTGATAACCGGCGGCAAGCGTTCCTTCATCCTCCGGCAAGTCGAATGGTATCCTATTGATCTCCGCCAGGGAAGCTATAAAGAATATGAAGAAGCCCAGTGGCTGGTATATGATATTCCAGTGCCAACCCTGCTGTGCGTTGACTATATTCACCAAACTCAGGGAGTTGGTTATCATTACCACCCCTATGGCGGCTAAGCTCATCGGAAGTTCATAGCTTATCATCTGTGCCGTTGAACGTATGCCTCCAAGAAGGGCGTACTTGCTGTTGGAAGCCCATCCGCCGAAGATGATCCCGTAAACGCCAATACCGGTTATCGCCAGTATGTACAGGATAGCCACATCCATATCCGCGATATAAAGAGATACCTCCTCGTTTAGGAAAGGGATGGTTATATCGTTTCCAAAGGGCACCACGGCGAATGCGGCCAGCACCGGCACCATAGAGATTATAGGTGCGATCCTGAAGAGCCTCTTGTCGGCCTTGTATGGGATAATATCCTCCTTAAACATCAGTTTCATCATGTCCGCGAAGGGCTGAAGCACACCGTGCGGACCAACCCTGAAGGGGCCGAGCCTCACCTGTATATGGGCGGCAATCTTTCTCTCCATCCAGGTAAGCGGAAGCGGCAGACTGAAGAGTATCATGGTAACCACTACAACCTTGAATATTATGAACAACACCTCTAATATCGTCGCCATCTCCGGCACTATATGCCCCCTGATATTGTCATGAAAGCGCTCACGAGCCCCTCTTCCTCCCCCACATGTAGTTCACCATCTCCAAGTATCTCGCATTCATCCCCCTTACTATGGAGTGGATATGGAAGACGAGGTTTACCATGATCTTGTATATTGTTTTCGGATGTTTTTCCACAAGGCCCTCGAAGTCGGACTTCCCGACCACGAAGGTCTCGACGCTGGTTATGGCCACAAGGGTTGCCGTCCTGGCCCTGCCGTCAAGAAAGCTCATCTCACCGAAGATATCCCCGTCCTTCATCAGCATTAGCGTCAGCAACCCTCCATCCGGAGTCGTCTTACAGGCCTTCACCTCACCCCTCCGCAGTATATAGAGTCCGCCTCCTTCATCATTCTCCTTGAATATGACATCCCCGCTATTAAAGTATTTCTTCTCGACTATACCGGATATCGCGGACAGTTCATCGTCGCTCAGGTCCGAAAAAAATGAAAGTTCTCTCAATACCTTGGGATCTACCATATTACACCCCCTGTCTGTCGTATGAGGGACCCACCCCACATCGATCATGTTTGACAACTTTGCAAGGAATCAATCTGCCGTTTTGTGCTTCGTCCTTCGCCACTGTGGTATACATTATGATCTTACGCTTCATTTATCAGGATCAGCCTTGCATATCCGAGCCTTTTCTTTCGGCCTCTTGCGAGTTTATCAACCTTCATTATCTTTTGTTATCTTTATTCCGGGGATTCCATATTCTTTCGATAGGAGACTGTTTACCTTCAGGGCAGTAAAGTTCTCGGGGATAAATGCGACGCCCTTCAAAGAGCCGTTTACAACCCTGACCTTAACCCTGATGCCAACGTCTCCTCTCTGCACAATTACTTTATCCCCCCCTACGACACCGAGAGCCTCCGCGTCCTCGCCGCTTATCTCCACATATCCTTCATTCAGCAGACTCGACAGTATATCCGACTGCTGGGAAAGCGTCCCTGAATGGAAGAGATGGTTACCCATCATGAGCTGCATGGGGTAGTCGCCACCAGACTCCCGGGAAGCATCTACCTTTACACTCGGCACCTCCACCTCCCTTTCCACGCCCTCCGTCAATAATCCTTCACCCTCGGAAAACGTGAAGGGAATGTTGCTGTACCTTATTGAAAAGCGTTTAATCTCGGTCTGGATATGGTCAACCGAATTATAGGCAAAACTACGGTCAAGCGCCCTGCCTATGGAGGCAATTATCTCCCAGTCGGCCCTTGCCTCGCCAGGTGGAACGATTAACCTGTTTACATGCTGCACCCTTCCTTCCTGGTTGGTGAAGGTCCCCTCCTTTTCTCCAAAACCAGCACCCGGCAGGACCACGTCGGCCATTCTGGCAGTATCCGTCA